>JACRLI010000003.1 GCA_016235265.1 Candidatus Eisenbacteria bacterium | reverse complement strand
GGCATAAAGCGAGATCTCCCCAGATAAGAGCACTGGCCTTCCCTGCACGACCGCCGGATCTACGCCACCGACCTTCGGTCACAAGAGCTTCACGGTCACTGGCCCGCTCGCCCTGGTCGGCATCGCCTTCTATCCGGTTTCCGTTCGTCGGCCTGCAGGTTCGTTCCCCGCTTCCTTCAGCGCTCCCCTCACGGTTGGCACCTTGCGGTTCCCTTGGGTCCCTGTGACCAAGTTCCCGGAGGACTTCCACCTCCAAGTCAGTGCCCATGCTGGGCGTACCAGCGAAAAGGGCCCCGGGAAACCCCGGGGCCCTTTCCTTGAGCGACTCCGCTGCTACCGGAGCAACGCCACCTTCCGGGTGTCCACCTTGCCTCCGGCACTGAGCCTGAGGAAGTAGGTTCCCGGCGAGAGGGCGCGGCCATTGTCACCGCGGCCATCCCAGCGCAGGGACCGCACACCCGCATCCACCTGCCCGCTGACCAGGTTACGGACGCGCTGGCCGGAGGTGTTGAAGACCTCCAGCCGGGCCTGTCCGGCCTGCGCCAGGGCATAGTGGATTTCCATGCCGTGCATGGACGGGTTGGGAGCAACCGAGTGAATGCCGAAGGCTGCGACCCCCGGTCCCGGCTGGACGCCGGTGACCGGCCAGCTGCAGGCCGTGGCGCACACGTCAATTACTCCGGGGAGCCCATCACAGGTGAAGGTCACCGAGAAGCAGCAGGAGCTGCCCACCGGAACCGCATTGGTCGCCGCGACGCTGATCCAGCCGGTCCAGCCCGGGGGAACCGGGTTGGGCGCGGGCGTGAAGTCCTCGTTGAGCAGCGTGGCGCTCCAGCCCGGACACAGACCCGAGATGGACCACGGGGAACCGGCCGCGCTCCCGCAGAAGATCAGGGTGTGGACGTGACTGGAACCGAAGCCGGGCCGCACGAGCAGGCCAGTGAAGTGGTAGTTCACCTGGCCGGTGCCACCGGCGCCCGCCCAGTTGATGTCCACGTTGCCCGACCAGCTGGTGTCCTCCGGGCACGGCGTGCCTGGCGGCGGCCCGCCTCCGGGCAGCACTTCCTGCGGCTCCGGCGGCAGCGCGGTCAGCGGCACGTCGAAGAACACGTCGAAGAAGCTGTTCGGCGCGATCGGCGGCACGTCGAACTGACCGATCGGGCCGAAGTCCGGCTGGAACGCGCCAAACGCCTGCGAGTTCATCGTCCCGGAGACCGGGTCGGTGGGGGTGGAGGGATCCGGGTTCTCCCACCGCTGGTGGAAGCGCACCGTGGTCCCGAGCTTCTTCCAGTCCACCACCGCGAGGTGCGGGTGCTTCGGGCCCCAGTCGCAGGTCTTGGCGCAGATGTCAATCACGCCGGGCGCACCGTCGCAGATGAAGGTCAGCGTGAAGCAGCACGTCGTTCCCACCGGCGTGGCCGCGGTCGCCGACACGCAGACCATCCCGATCCAGCCTGGCGGCACCGGGTTCGGCGCCGGCGTGCTGTCCGGGTTCACCAGGCTTACGGAGAACCCGGGGCAGATTCCGGCGAAGCTCCAGGCCGCGCCCAGCGTGGAGTTGCAGTCGGTCTCGACCCACAGGTACGTCGGCCCGCCACCCGGCATGACCGGCATCTCTCCGAAGTGCTTGAACGCCTGGCCGGGCGTCCCGTTCCCGCTCCAGGTGACGTTGACGTTTCCGTGCCAGTGGTCCTCGACGCACCGGTTGGGGGTGCCCGGGAGCACGCCCGGAAGCCTGAGCTCCGGCTCCGGCGGCAGGCTCGCCAGCGGGATGTCGAGGAACACGTCGAAGAAGCTGCTGGGCGCGAGGGGCGGCACGTTGAACGTCCCGATCGGACCGAAGTCCGGCAGGAACACGCCCAGCTTCTGGGAGTTCACGTTTCCGGAGATGGCGCCCGTGTTGGCGGTGGCGTTCTGGTTCTCCCACCGCTGGTGGAAGCGCACGATCGCACCCAGCTTGGTCCAGTCGTTCTGCGTCAGCACCGGCGAGGGCGGGTTGCACTCGCACGCGAAGGAGCAGATGTCAATCGCGCTGGTGGCGCCCGCGCACTGGAAGTTGACGCTGAAGCAGCACAGGGTGCCCGGAGCCACGCCGGTCGCGATGGACACGCTGATCCATCCGGTCCAGCCCACCGGCACCGGGTTGGGCGCGGGGCTGAAGTCCTCGTTCACCAGCGTGACCGTGTAGCCCGCGCACACGCCGCTGATGGACCAGGGCATCGGGGTGGTGCAGTTGCTCCCGCGGAAGTGAATATAGGAGGGAGCCCCACCGATGCAGCCAAGCAGGTCGCCGTAGTGCTTGTTCACCTGGCCGCCCTGCCCGCTGGCGCTCCACATGATGTCCACGTTCCCGGCCCAGTTGGTGTCTGGCGGGCAGGTGGTGGCGACCCTGCGGGTGCCATAGGGCGTGGCGGAAGCCGGCTGGATGCGGCCCGGAGCGCCGCTCCCGCCCGGCACGATCTTCTGCGGCGGGGCGGGCAGGTTCGCCAGCGGCACTTCGATGAACACGTCGAAGAAGCTGTTGGGCTGCATCGGCGGAACGTTGAAGTCGCCGATCAGGCCATGATCGGGCAGGAACACCCCGAATTCCTGGGAGGCCATCGAGCCCTGGATGGGCGGGGACATGGCGTCCGAGTCGAGGTTCTCCCACCGGATGTGGAAGCGGATGTTCTGCGTCCCGGCCACCGGCGCCCAGTCGATGACCCTCGGGGAGACCCGGCCGACACAGCCGTTCCCACCCAGCGCGGTCTCGCCGACCTCGCCGCCCACGCGCTGGTAGGTGTTGGGCTTGGTGAGCGCGGTGGAGGAGCCCAGGTTGCTCTGGCCCGCGGCGGGGGTGTCCGCGAGGTAGTTGGAGGGGATCGCGTCGGCATCCGGGCCATCGACCGCAACGCCGGTCTTGTCCATCTTCGCGTTGGATGCGCTGTTCGCGCCCCAGCTGGCGTAGTCGATGTCACACACCAGGTCGGAGGCCCCGTCCCAGCAGTAGAGCACCACCCACTCGCCGTTGGTCGCCGACGGGTTGGTCATCATGCCACCGCTCAGCGGGTAGACGCTATTGGTGGACACCGGGATCATGTCGTCCGAGGGGTTTGCGTTCGAGTCCTTCATTTCGAGGAAGTACTGCGCGCCGGCCGCCGAGGCGCCGCTCGCGGCAAACCCGGCCTTGGTCACGCACAGGACCAGGGTGCGCCCGGGGAGAAGCGTCAGCCCCGAGGGGAACTTCAGCGTGTAGTCACTGTTGACGGCGACGGCGTACGGGCCGTTGACGGTCCGATAGTACTGGGGATCGTCGCTGATGTACTTGCCGTTGAGGGAGATGGGAATCGAAGTGGGGTTGTAGATCTCGATGTACTCGCTGGAGTCCGAGCCGGCGCCGAGGCCGGCGCCCCGGGGAGCGATCTCGCTGAACACCAGGTGCGTACCCGAGGGAGCCCCCACGATCGGTCCGGGGGAACCTGGCGTGAGCGCCCAGCCGCCGCCGGCGAAGACCTCACTGGTCTCGTCGTGACCGCCGATGGTACAGGTCTGCGCGAAGGCCCAGGGGCACCCGAGAACGGTGCCCAGGACGATCCACGCGAGCAAATGACGAACTCGCTTCATGGATTCCTCCTTGTGTGCGCACGGGGGGTATGGACCTGGAATGGACAGTTCGGGATGGCAGGGGGCATGGCGGTGGCTTCCTCCTGGGTAGAGGGTCTCCGCGGCCATGTGAGGAATTCCCGATGATGATCCTCCTATTGGACCGGAAACGCAACGCGATTATCAGGGTCTCCGGCCCCCCGGAATCAGCCCGGCGCGACCGGCCGGCAATCGGCCTGCCCGGGAAGGGCCCTGAAACGACGCCGGCCCGGCGCACCCGGCCGGCGACCGACCCGCCCGGGGAACTCCCCTCTAACGACGAAGGCCCGGCGGGCGCCGGGCCTTCGCTCGAGCATCTCCCTGGAATCTATCGCTTCCGCGCCGCCATGAAGGCCCTGGCTGCCTCCGCGCCGGCGGCGAAGGCCTGCTCGTTGAGCGGGATCAGCTGCGCCTTCTCCTTGAGGGCCTCCCGGATGGCGGTGAGAAACGTATCCTCGGGGAAGATGTTGGTGGCGGCCTGGAGCGCCCCCAGCGCCACGATGTTCTTCACCACCAGCTTCCCGAGCCCCGCGGCGATTTCCGTGAAGGGCACGCCCACCACGGTCACACTCGGGTGCCCCGGCTTCACGTCCCTGGCCACCGAACTGTCGAAGATGATATAGCCGCCTTCCTTCACCGTGAGCCCGAACTTGGCGAGGCTGGGGGCATTGAACGCGATCAGGATGTCGGGATGCGGGCTCGCGGGGTTCAGCACTTCCTCCAGCGCCACGTGGACATCCGCATAGCTGGTCCCCCCGCGGCTCTCCGGGCCGTAGCTGGGGATGTGCGTCCCGTCGAAGCCCTCGTTGATGGCCGCGACGGCCACCAGCATGGCGGCGGTCTGGGCACCGTCGCCGCCCGAACCGGCCAGCTTCATGCTGATGTCGGTGGCCTCAACGTGCGCGGGGAAGCCCTTGCAGAAGCGCGGCTGGGCCTCGCCGGTGGCGCCCACGACCCTGGTGAAGGTCGCCGGGTCGAAGCTGGGGGAGGGCATCCTGAACCATGGCTCCGCGGCGGAGTCCTTCTTCACGCCGAGCGGGAAGATGGGAACCATGTTCTCTTTCACCCACTCCTCGGCCTTGTCGGGCGTCAGCTTCAGGTGCGTCGGGCACTCGGCCAGCACCTCGATGAAGGCGTAGCCGCGGCCTTCCTTCTGGATCTGCACGGCCTTCTTGATCGCCCGCGCGGCCTTCTTGCGCCCGGCCGGGGTGAACAGGGCCACGCGGTCCACATACACCGGCCCGTCCAGGCTGGCGATGATCTCCGCCATCTTGATCGGCATTCCGTTGAGCTTTTCGCGACCCGCGGGGCTGGTGGCGGTGACCTGGCCCATCAGGGAGGTGGGGGCCATCTGTCCGCCGGTCATGCCGTAGATCGCGTTGTTGATGAAGATCACCGTGATCGGCAGGCCCAACTGGGCCGCGGCCATGGTCTCGGCCAGCCCGATGGAGGCGAGGTCGCCGTCCCCCTGGTAGGAGATCACCACGGCCTCCGGATTGGCCAGCTTCTGCCCGATGGCCACGGCGGCGGCACGGCCGTGGGCCGCCTGCGTGTTGCCGGTGTCGAAGTAGTAGTAGGCGAACACCGAGCAGCCCACGGGGCTCACCAGCACGGTGTTGTCCTGGATGCCCAGCTCCTCGATGGCGTTCGCGAGGTACTTGTGCGCCAGGCCGTGCCCGCAGCCGGCGCAGTAGTGGGTGCTCTGGCCCTTCAGGCCCTCGCCATGGGCGTGGCGCTCGAACTTCTCGTAGAAGACGGACACGAGACCCCCTTACCCGGCGAGGATGGACTTGACGTGGTCAACGATCTCGGCCTGCTGGGGCAGCACCCCGCCAAACCGGCGCACGGAGGTGACGGGCGGCAGCTTCTCCACGCCCGCCTTGCTCATGTTCAGCCGCAGCTCGTCCAGGATCTGCCCGCCCGCGTTGGCCTCCACCACCACGAGCTGCTTCGTCCGGGGAAGCAGGGGCCGGAGCTGGCGCACCGGGAAGGGCCAGATCGTGATCGGGCGCCACAGGCCCGCCTTGACGCCCTGGTCCCGCAGGCTCTTCACCGCCCCCTTGGCGGCGCGCGCGGGTGTGTTGCAGGCCACCAGCAGGACCTCCGCGTCGTCGGTCATGAAGGACTCGGCGCGCGCCTCGGACTCCATGGACCGGTACTTCGCCTCCAGGCGGGCGTTGTGCGCCTCCAGATCCGTCTCCTGGAGGTGGATCGAGTTGATCAGGTTCCCGCGGTGTTCCCTGTCACCGTAGACCGCCCAGCGGGGAAGGCCCGGCTTCAGCATGTAGCCGGGCAGCTGCACCTTGCCGGTGATCTGGCCCAGGTAGCCGTCGGCCAGGATCAGCACCGGGTTGCGGTACTTGAAGGTGAGCTCGAACGCCAGGATGGCGCAGTCCAGCATCTCCTGCGGCGTGCTGGGCGTGAGGCTGATGCAGCGGGAGTGCCCGTGGCCCAGTCCGTGGCAGGCCAGTCCGATGTCGGATTGCTCCGGCCCGATGTTGCCCAGTCCCGGGCCACCCCGCATCACGTTCACGAACACGCCCGGCACTTCGGCGCCCACCATGTAGGAGATGCCCTCCAGCATCAGGGAGAAGCCCGGGCTGGAGGTGAAGGTCATGCACGGCACGCCGGCGCCGCCGGTGCCATAGATGTGGTTCACCGTGGCGACTTCGGACACTGCCTGGAGGAACACGCCGTTGAGCTTGGGCAGCAGCTTCGCCATCAGTTCCGCCCCCTCGGTGGAGGGGGTGATGGGGTAGCCGTAGAAGTGACGGCAACCGGCGAGCAGCGCGCCGATGGCGGCCGCGTAATTGCCCTTGATGATGAGCGGCTCGGTGCGGGGGAGCGGGATCCTCTGGGAGGGGATGTCCACCGGCTCGGGGGCGGCGGTGCGGCGTGCCCCGAAGAGCTTGGCCGGGTCCTGCAGCTCGTAGTCCTCGCCCAGCTCCATGGCCCGCAGGCCGTAGGGCTCCGGGCAGGCCTCGATGCACAGGCCGCAGCCGGTGCACTTCGCCAGGTCCAGGACCACCGGCACGAGGCCGGTCAGCGGATTCACTTCGTTGGCGAAGGCGATGCAGCCCTTGGTGCAGACGTTCACGCAGCGGCCGCATCCTTTACAATACTCGGGAATCAAGAACGGCTTGGGTTTCTCCTCCACGGTCGACATGGTTGCTCCCCCAGGTTGCTGCAGGCTTCCATCGCCCTAGATCCAGGAATGCCCACCCCAGCCCGGGAACACACCGAAAGCCGCCGGATGCCCCCACCACCCAATTCACCAGCCCGCGAAGCCGCCCAACCAGGCCAGTCAGGCTGAGGTTCACCCTACAATAACACAGCCGGCAAAGCCCGCAAGGAGCCCCGCGCTCATCAGACGCCGGCTCCGGGAGGCGCCGCCGGGCCGGACGGCGTACAATCCCGGGCGGGGGACTGATAATGCACATCTACGTGGACGCCGATGCCTGCCCCGTGAAGCAGGAAATCTACCGGGTCGCGCAGCGCTACGAGCTGCCCGTGACCCTGGTGGCGGGATCCTGGATGAGGATCCCCGAGGGACCCCGGTACACACTTGAAGTCGTGGCCCAGGCCTTCGACGCCGCGGACGACTGGATTGCGGGTCACGTCGCGCGCGGCGACATCGTGGTCACCGCGGACGTGCCTCTCGCGGCCCGGTGCCTTGAACGCGGGGCTTGTGTGCTGGGCACCACCGGCCGGCCCTTCACCGAAGAGAACATCGGGGACGCGCTGGCGACGCGCAATCTCCTCACCGACATGCGCGGCGCCGGCATGGAGGCCGGCGGGCCCGCGCCCTTCGATCCCCGGGACCGCTCGCGGTTCCTCCAGGCGCTGGACCGGGCGATCGCGGCGCTTCGGCGCGGGCAGGAGTGATGCCCGTCCACCGGATCCACGCCCAGCCGGTTTCTCTCGCACGTGCTTTCCCACTCGCGTATACTCCCGGGCACATGAGGCCGCGTCATGCTCCGGTGCGTCCCAGCGCCCCGGTATCGGAGAAAGGTGCCTCATGCCTCGCCCCACCGCCAATTCCCGGAATTCCGCCACCCTCTTGAGCACCCGTGAGCGGGGGCAATCCGGATGAGCCTTGCCCCCGGCACCCGCCTCGGCCCTTATGAAATCCTCGCGCCGCTCGGAGCCGGCGGCATGGGCGAGGTCTTCCGCGCCCGCGACACCCGGCTTTCCCGGGAAGTGGCGGTGAAGGTGCTTCCCCGGCACATGAGTGACAACCCGGAGATCCGCGCCCGCTTCGAACGCGAAGCGAAGACCATCTCATCGCTGAATCACCCCCGGATCTGCACCCTGTTCGATGTGGGCCGCGAGGGCGACACCGACTTTCTGGTGATGGAGTTGATCGAGGGCGAGACCCTGGCGGACCGGCTGGGAAGGGGCGCGCTCCCGCTTCCGGAAGTCCTCAGGCTCGGCTCCCAGGTCGCGGACGCCCTGGACCGCGCGCATCGCGCCGGGGTGATCCACCGCGACCTCAAGCCGGGCAACGTGATGATCACCCGGGGGGGCGCGAAACTGATGGACTTCGGGCTCGCGCGCGCCACCGGCATGGCCGGGCCGGCGGGCGGCAGCGGCGTGACCATGGCCTCGCTGACGCACTCTCCCACGCTTGCCCAGCCGCTGACGGCCGAGGGGACGCTGGTCGGCACGTTCCAGTACATGTCGCCCGAGCAGCTGGAGGGCCGCGATGCGGACGCCCGCACCGACCTCTGGGCGCTGGGCTGCGTGCTGTACGAGATGACCACCGGACAGCGCGCGTTCGAGGGAACCAGCCAGGCGTCGCTGATCTCCTCGATCATGAAGGACGAGCCCCGCCCGATGGGGGACGTGGCGCAACTGACACCGCCCGCCCTGGATCGGCTGGTGCGCGCGTGCCTCGAGAAGGACCCGGACCATAGGCTCCAGAGCGCGCACGACGCCGGGCTTCAGCTGCAGTGGATCTCCGAAGCCGGCTCACAGGCGGGAGCGCCGCCGCTGAACGTCGGACGGCGGAGAAATCGTGAGCGCCTTGCGTGGATCGCAGCACTGGCGGCCGTGAGCGTGGCGGCGGCCGCGGGATTCTACCTGCGTCCCGGGGCCGGCGACGGGGCGGCCCTGATCCACGCGTCGGCGCTGCCCCCGGCGGGGGTGGAGTTCTCATCCAGCTGGACCAACCCGCTGCCCCTGGCCATTTCCCCGGATGCCAGGCTGCTGGTCTACTGCGCCCGAAATGGCGAGGGTGCCGACATGCTCTGGACGCGGGCCCTGGATTCCCCCGACGCACGGCCGCTCGCCGGAACCGAGAACGCAAGCGGGCCGTTCTTCTCGCCCGATGGGCGCTCCATCGGCTTCTTCGCCAATGGCAAGCTCAAGCGAGTCGATGTGACCGGCGGGCCGGTGATCACCCTGGCCGAGACGAATGATCCACGAGGCGGCACATGGGGGCGCGACGGCGTCATTCTCTTTGCCGCCAAGTCCGAGGGCTCCATCTCCCGGATCTCGGCCGAGGGCGGCGGGCCGGTCGCGGCTACGGTGCTGGATTCATCCCTTCGCGAGACGACCCATCGCTACCCGTCCTTCCTGCCCGACGGTCGGCACTTCCTCTATCTCGCCCGCCGCGCCGGCGCCGGGGCGGGGGAGGAGCCGGCGATCTACGTGGGCTCGGTGGATTCGCCCCGGCGGAAGCGTCTCCTGGGCGTGGCATCGAATGTCATCTGCGCGTCGGGCCACCTGCTCTACGTGCGGGGCGGAATCCTGGTGGCCCAGCCGTTCGACGCCGGGCGCCTCGCCACGACGGGGCCGGCCGTGCCCCTGGTGGAGGACCTGCGTTGGGACGAGCGATTCAGCCGCGGCGTGTTCGCGGCCTCCCGGAACGGCCTGCTCACCTTCATGACCGGCAAGGCGAAGACCCGCACGCAGCTGCTGTGGCTGGACAGGGGCGGACGGCCTCTCGGGCGGGTCGGTGAGCCCACGGACTACACTTACGGAGGCACGCCGGAGATTTCCCCCGACGGGGGGCAGGCCGCCATGGCGATCCTGAATCCGGATCGGGGAACTTCGGATGTCTTCACCGTCGAGCTCGCCACGGGCCGCCGCAGCAGGCTCACGGTGGACGCCAGCGACCACCCCGGCTGCACCTGGGGGCACGACGGGAAGGGAGTCGTCGTGAACGACTACCGACAGGCGTGCCTGCTGGTGCGCAAGGCCGTGGGGGGGACCGGCGCCGATACCCTGATCCGGCAGGATGGGTGGCTGTGGCCCACGTCGGCCTCACCCGACGGGCGGTTCATCCTCTTCTCCGGCCCCGGACGTGGCGGACAGGATGTCTTCGCCGCCTCCGTCTCGGGCGAAGCCAGGCCGATCCCCGTGGCGTCGGGGCCCGGATATGATCAGGGTGCCAATTTCTCCGCCGACGGGCGACTGGTGGCCTACGTGTCCGACGAATCGGGACGCAGCGAAGTCTACGTGGTGACGTTCCCGGAAGCCGGCGGCAAGTGGCAGGTGTCCCAGAATGGAGGGACCGAGCCCCGCTGGAGCCGCAACGGCAAGGAGCTGTTCTACGTGGACCTCGACAACCGCATCGTCGCCGTCGAGCTGGTCCGCTCGCCCCTCGGTTTTCAGGCCGGCGCCGTCCGCACCCTGTTCCAGTTTCACGGGGCGGGGGGGTCCTGGCGCTACGATGTGTCCGCGGACGGGACGCGCTTCCTGGTCACGGCACCACCCGAGGGCGAGGCGGGCATCCCCGTCACGCTGATGACGAACTGGACGGCGAAACTGCGGAAGCAGTAACCCCTCCGGTCAATCCACCTGGCCGCCCCACAACGGGTGGTGGGTGGTCTTCTCACCGATCCCGGGACACGAGGCGCTGGTGTCCGTGCAGCGTGTGGAGCAGTTTCCGACCCGCGCCCGGCCCACCCGTCGCGGCCCGGGGAGCGGACCGGCATCGCGCTCACGTTCCGACGAGGGTCGTCCGAAAATGAGGAGTTGGGTTTCCACCTCCGAACTTCGGATTTCGCCACGGGGAGCGCATTCGTGAAGTGCCGTCCGCCGGCATTCGCCCTGGTACTCTACGGCCATCTCGCCCTGCTGGGCCTGCTCGCGGCGGCGCCACCCGACGCGTGCGCGCTCGATCCCCATCGCAATCTCAGCCAGTATGCCATCCGCACATGGTCGGGCCGCGAGGGCCTGCCCCAGAACTCCGTGACCTCCCTGCTCCAGTCCCGCGACGGCTACCTGTGGCTGGGGACGCAGGAGGGACTGGTCCAGTTCGACGGCATCCGCTTCACGGTGTTCAATCGCAAGAACACCCAGCAGCTCCGCCGCAACTGGGTGGCTTCCCTGTTCGAAGCCCGCGATGGCTCGCTGTGGGCGGGCACCGCGGGAGGAGGGCTGCTGCGGTACCGGGCCGGCCACTTCACCTCCTACACCGAGATGCAGGGCCTCTCGCGCGACTGGATCTCGGGAGTGTGTGAGGACTCCCGCGGCAACCTGTGGGTCGGCACGTTCAACGGCGTGGACGTCATCCCCGCGGGCGGGCTCGAGGAACCCGGGCGCTGGCTGCACTATCCGGGCGTGCGGGCGGTGGCGTTGCTGGCGGATCCGGACGGGGCGATGTGGATCGGCACCATGGGGCGCGGGCTGTGGCGCATCCAGGATGGGAAGATTGACAGCCTCGGTCTCTCCCGCGACCTGAAGGACTCCACCATCACGGCGCTGTACCGCGACCGGAAAGGCGCCCTCTGGGTCGGCACAGCAGGCACCGGGGCCTTCGTGCTCGAGGGGGGGCGTGTCCGCCGACAGTATGGCCGCCCGGACGGGCTGCCGGGGCTCATGGTGGGCGGCTTCCTGGAGGACCACGACGGCAATCTCTGGCTCGCGACGGACATGGGCCTGTGCCGCCTGCGCGACGGGCGCATCGCTGCCCTGACCACCGCCTCGACGCTGCATTCCGCCAACATCCTCTCCATGTGCGAGGACCGCGAGGGCAGCCTGTGGGTCGGCACCCAGGGTGGCGGGCTGACGCGAGTGATGGACGGGAAATTCGTGCCCCTGACCACCTCGGACGGCCTCGGCCGCGACGAGATCGGCCCCATCTGCGAAACACCCGACGGCTCCGTGTGGATCGGCACCTGGGGCGGGGGCCTGGCGCGCCTCCGCGACGGCAAGATCACCAGCTACACGAAGAAGGAGGGCCTGCCCGGGGAGGTCATCAACGCCCTCGCCGACGACCGCCGCGGCGGAATCTGGATCGGCCTGATGGGCACCGGCCTCTCGCACTTCGACGGCCGGCGCTTCCGCAACTGGGGGGTGAAGGACGGCCTGTCCCAGCAGGGCGTGTTCGCCTTGTGCGTGCGACGGAACGGGGATGTGTGGGTGGGCACCAACGGCGGGGGCGTGGACGTGATGCGGCAGGGCCGCTTCGTGGCGCACTACGGCTCGCGCGACAGCGTGGGCAACGGCCGGGTCCGCTGTATTCACGAGGACCGGCGCGGCACCATGTGGGTGGGGACGATGGGCGGGGGCCTGGCCAGCTTCGACGGCGATCGCTTCCGGCACTTCCGCCCCGCCGACGGCCTGGCCGCCGACGCCGTCGGCAGCGTGCTGGAGGACGCGGATGGCACGCTGTGGTTCGGCACCTTCGGCGGCGGGCTGTCGCGCTTCAAGGACGGCCGGTTCGTGACCCTGGGCACCGGCTGCGGCCTCTTCGACGACATGGTCTACGGGATCGCCGAGGACACCGCCGGCCGGTTCTGGATGAGCTGCAACAACGGGGTGTTCTCCGTCCCGCGGAAGGACCTGGACGCGTTCGCCGACGGACGGCGGGGGAGCGTGACCTGCACCGCCTACGACGAGGCCGACGGCATGCGGGTGCACGAATGCAACTCCGGTTCCCCCGCGGTCACGCGCACCCGGGACGGGCGGATCTGGTTCGCGACCCTGGGCGGCGTGGCGGTGCTCGATCCGGATCACACGCCGCTCAACGGCACGCGTCCGTCGGTCCTCATCGAGAGGGTGCGCGCCGACCGCAAGGACGTTCCCCGCTCCCAAACCACGGTGATCGCCCCGGGACGCGGCGAGCTGGAAGTGCACTACGCCGGGCTGAGCTTCCTCTCGCCGGAGAAGGTGCGTTTCCGTTACCGGCTGGAGGGGTTCGACCGCACCTGGGTCGAGGCAGGCAACCGGCGCGTCGCGTACTACACCAACCTGCCGCCGGGCAGGTACCGTTTCCACGTCACGGCGTGCAACAACGACGGTCTGTGGAACGAGCGCGGCGCCGACCTGGACCTCCAGCTGCGGCCGCACTACCACCAGACCTGGTGGTTCCGTGCCCTGGCGGCGCTCGTCGCGCTGGCGCTGGCGCTCGCCCTGTACCGCCGCCGGGTCCGCGGCCTCAAGCTCCAGCTGGAAGAGCGCACCCGCTCCAAGGTGGCGCTCGAGGCGGCCAACGCGAAGCTGGCCCAGGCGCTGGAGGACCTGCAGCGCGCCCAGAGCAGCCTCATCGAGCAGGAACGACTGCGCGCGCTGGGGCAGATGGCCAGCGGCATCAGTCACGACTTCAACAACTCCCTGGCTCCCATCCTGGGCTTCACGGAGATCCTGTTGCGCAAGCCGGCCCTCCTGGACGACCGGGAGAAGACGCTGGACTACCTGGACACCATTCACACCGCCGCGAAGGACGCGGGCACGATCGTGAGCCGCCTGCGCGAGTTTTACCGGCCGCGCGAGCACGGCGAGGTGTTCCCCAGCATCTCGCTGAACGACGTGGTGGAGCAGGGGCTCGGACTCACGCAGCCCAAGTGGAAGGGTGAGGCGCTGGCGCGCGGCGCGACCATCGAGATCGTGAAGGACCTGGGACCGCTGCCGCAGATCCCCGGCAGCGACTCCGACCTGCGCGAGTTGCTCACAAACCTGATATTCAACGCCGTGGACTCCATGCCCGAGGGCGGCCGGCTCACCCTGCGCACGCGGCTGGAGGGCGAGCGCGTGCTGCTGGAAGTGCGCGATACCGGCCATGGGATGTCCGACGAGGTGCGCCGTCGCTGCCTGGAGCCTTTCTTCACCACCAAGGGGGAACGCGGCACGGGGCTGGGGCTGCCGATGGTCTACGGAATCGTCCAGCGCCACGGCGGCACGGTGGACATCGAGAGCCGCCCGGGCGAAGGCACCCGTTTCCTGGTGCGCCTGCCCCTCCAGGGCATCGAGCCGGCAGCCGAAGTGGAAGCGTGGACCGACAAACCAGTCCCGCCGCTGCACATCCTGCTCGTGGACGACGAGCCGAACGTGTTGAGGTTCGTCACCGGCTACCTCGAAGAGGACCACCACACGGTGGACACCGCCTCGGACGGAGCGGAAGGTCTCCGCAAGTTCCACGCCGGAGAGTTCGACCTCGTGGTGATGGACCGCGCCATGCCGCGCATGAGCGGCGACCAGCTGGCCGCGGCCGTCAAGCTGTTCCGGCCCGGCACCCCGGTGATCCTGCTCACGGGCTTCGGGGAGCTGATGTCCGCCCGGGGCGAGAAGCCGGAGCACGTGGACCTGGTCCTCAGCAAGCCGGTCAGCATCGCCATGCTCCGCCGGGCGGTCGCGAAGCTCAAGGCCGCCTGAGGCGCAACCCGCTCGCCTTCCCGCGCATCCAACCACCAGTCAATCGCGGTAGCCTCACTCCAGACACGGCCGCCGGCTCAGCCGGAGACCCCGGCGCATGCGACACGGAGAACCCAACCCATGCAGAAGAAGATCATCGCGATCGCCGGTGCCACCGGCGCGCAGGGGGGCGGGCTGGCCCGGGCCATCCTCTCCGACCCGGACAGCGAATTCGCCGTGCGGGCCCTGGCCCGCAATCCAAACTCCGCGAACGCCAGGCAGCTCGCCGGGCTCGGCGCCGAGGTGGTCGCGGCGGACCTGGACGACTTCGAGAGCGTGAAGAGAGCGTACCAGGGCGCCCACGGGGCCTTCTGCGTCACGTTCTTCTGGGAGCATCTGTCGGCTGAGAAGGAGACGACCCAGGCGCTGGGGATGGCCCAGGCGGCCCGCGCGGCGGGCGTGAAACATGTCATCTGGTCCACCTTCGAGGACACGCGCCGGTGGATCCCGCTGACCGACGACCGCATGCCCACGCTCCACGGGAAGTACAAGGTGGTGCACTTCGACGCCAAGGCGGAAGCGGACCAGCACTTCCGGGACCTCGGCGTGCCCACGACCTTCCTGCTGACCTCCTTCTACTGGGACAACCTCATCCACTTCGGAATGGGCCCGAAGCCGGGGCCGGATGGACGCCTGCAGTTCGTGCTGCCGATGGGGGAGAAGAAGCTCCCGGGGATCGGCGCCGAGGACATCGGGAAGTGCGCCCACGGCCTCTTCAAGCGCGGCCCGGAGTTCATCGGGAAGACCGTGGGCATCGCCGGGGAGCACCTGACCGGGGCCCAGATGGCGGCGGCGCTCTCGAAGGCGCTCGGCCAGGAGGTGTTCTACAGCGCGGTGCCCCCGGACGTGTACCGCTCGTTCGGCTTCCCCGGAGCGGAGGAAATGGGCAACATGTTCCAGTTCAAGGCCGATTTCGAGAAGGTCTACTGCGGCGCGCGGGATGTCGCACTCAGCCGGGCGCTCAACCCGCAGTTGCAGACGTTCGAACAGTGGCTGGCGGCGAACAAGGACCGCATCCCGCCGGGATAGGCCGGCCGGTGGCGGCGTGCCGGGCGCGCGAGACGCGGCTGCCGTGCGGGAATTCAGTACCGCAATCCCCAGTCCCTCAATTCCCCCCCATCCGCCGCTGCATCGTGCTATCCTGCACCGGTCAGGTGATGGATGCGGGCCGGGCCGGAAGTCGCTGTGACCGCAGGCAGTAGCCCCCGGACCGGAAGAATGCTCTCCGCCGCCTCAACCCCCCACGGGTCGCCCCCATATTTCTGAACTCCCCCTATCAAGTTCCGCATCCAAATGGTCGAAATCCCCCGAGGGAGGTCACATCCATGGAGCCGCACCACGAAACGGGAACGGCCGTGCCGGTCGAGGCCGGCGCCCGTCCCGGACCTGTCCGGCAAAGCCCCACCATCCTTCGCTTTCTGACTGCCGAACGCCTGCTGCACTGGGCGCTCGCCATCCCGTTCGTGCTGCTCTACGCCACGGCCCTGGGAATGGCGGTCCTCTACGCCGAGCCCTCGCCCCGCCATTTCAAGAATGCGTTCGCCCTGCTGCACCGCGGCGTCGGCGTGGCCCTGGTGGTTCTGCCGCCGCTGGCGCTGCTGCGCGGAATCCGCGACTGGCGCATGCACCTCGAGAACATGCGCGAGGGGTGGACCTGGCGGAAGGACGACTTCCGCTGGCTGGTGCTGTTTCCCCGCTACGCCATGGACCCGCGCGTGAAGCTGCCGGAGCAGGGCAAGTTCAACGCCGCCGAGAAGCTCAACTTCATGATGGTGCAGTCCACCTACCCGTTCTACATCGTCACCGGGATCCTGGTGTGGCTGCCCGGCTCGGCTGCGCTGGCCTACCTGGCGCACCTGGGGGTGGCCATCATGGGCCTGCCGCTGGTCCTGGGGCACATCTTCATGGCCACGGTGAACCCCGAGACCAAGGTGGGGCTCTCGGGGATGATCACCGGCTGGGTGGACCGCGAGTGGGCGCGCCACCACTATCGCCGCTGGTACCGGGACCGCATCGAGATGCCCGAGAAGCAGCGGGCCGCCCGCGAACTGGCGTCGCGCCTGGCGAAGCCCGCCCGGGTGAAGTGCGCATCGTGCCAGGAGGTGGCGGAGTTGGGCACATGGAGGGAGCTGATCCAGCGCTCGTTCCAGGTGGAGCCGGTGTTCTGTGGCGCCTGCGAGGCGCCGATCCCCATCACGCTGGCCGAGTCGGCCCGCCCGCTGAGCGAGGCGATCGTGCGGCACCTCGAGGTGCGTGGCGCGGACGAACCGTTCGAGCCGGGGGAGAGCGTCGCGGCCTAGATCGGGCCACGAGAACCGCACTGCGGCAGCGCGCGAGGCGCCCGGGACCCCCGGGCGCCCCACTCGCGCGCCGGACTCGTTGCGCCCGTCCCAGGTCGCGGTGTGCGGCCCGGCCTCGGCGGCGCCCTCCCACAGCAGGCGTACCCTCCGGCCGTCCGCGGCGTGCACCGCCACCGCGGCAGTACCGGCGGCCAGGAGCTGGAAACGCAACGAGACCGACTTCCGCATGGGGCTGGGGGAGGGCAGTCCCACCGCCAGTGCCGCCGGCCCGCCGCGCGCCGGCACGTCCGCCGGCGCCACCCAGGGCAGGCTGACGAACCGATCGCTCAGGAAGGCCTCCGTCATCCCCCCCAACGGAATCACCGCCACATCCGTAAACCCGCTGGGGACATCCACTCCCACGTATTCGTTGAGACCCAGCGTCATGGGCTGGTCCACTTGCAGCAGCTCCACGCTCCCGTCGTGGTCAGGGTCCGACGACACGACGAGGCGCAAGGTGTCCGTGATCAGGAGCGAGCCGTCCGCGGACGTGGTCTGCACGAACATCCCGAAGTGCGCCATCGCCTGGTCGAAGTGCACGTGCACCGTGTGCGGCGGATCGTAGGGGTCCGTGAGCAGGATCTGGGTGCGGAAGTTCGCCCCGAAGGTCTGCTTCACGCCCCGGTCCAGGCTGAGACTCAGCGGCGGCCGCTCCACGGTGGTGAGCAGGGCTTCGCGACTGTAACGTAGGGGATGGGGGCCGCGCATCCTGCGCGGCGGCGGGTTGGGGCCGGTCCGGGTTTCGATGGGGCCGTTCCCGGGCCTGGCCAAACAGGTGGGGGCCCGGGACCGCCTGATACCCGGCCCGCGTCCGCAGATCGCAGGATCCGCGGGAATTCCCGCAGAGGCTCCCGACAACCCACGGGAACTTCCGCCAACCCCGCACGGCCCCGCAGAGCCTCTTGCGGCGCCCCACCCTGCGGACGTAGCCTCGCCCTGCTTGTCGCCTGTGTTCCACTGGGCCCACAGGGCCACGGGGATAACTGTGAAGGGGAGGAACCTGGATGCGCCCGAGCCGGAGAACCTGGACTGCCTGGATCGCCACGTTGCTGCTGGCGCTGACGGCCACCGCCGCCGTCGCCGCGGACAAGGCGCTGTGGCTGCGCTACCCCGCGATCTCGCCCGACGGGCGCACGATTGCCTTCAGCTACCACGGCAACCTGTGGAAGGTGCCGGCCGCCGGGGGCGTGGCCGTGCCCCTAACCCTGAGCGAGGCGCACAACACCCGCCCGGTGTGGTCGCCCGACGGCTCGAGGATCGCCTTCGCGTCGGACCGCAACGGGAACTTCGACGTCTACGCGATGCCCGCCGATGGCGGCGAGGCCACGCGACTGACGTTTCACTCCGCGGACGAGTTGCCCTCCAGCTTCACTCCCGACGGCAAGGCCTTGCTGTTCAGCGCCTCGGTCCTGGACGCCGCCACGGCGGTGGGCTTCCCCAACGACGCCCAGCCGGAGCTCTACAAGGTCGCCCTGGACGGTGGCATGCCCGAGCCGGTGCTCAGCACCCCGGCGCAGTACGCATCCTACAATCGCGCCGGCACGCGTCTCGCGTATTCCGACCAGCGCGGCTTCGAGATGGAGTGGCGCAAGCACGACAATTCCTCCTTCGCCCGTGATGTGTGGCTCTACGACGTGGCGGCCAACAGGCACACCCGCCTGACCGCGTTCGGCGCCGACAACCGGCAGCCGGTGTGGGGCCCGGAGGACAAGTCGTTGTTCTATCTCTCGGAGAAGAGCGGCACATTCAACGTATGGCGCCTGGACCCGGACGACCCCCACCCCGTGCAGGTCACCACGCACACGGTCCACCCGGTGCGCTTCCTGTCCGTCTCCAACACCGGCGACCTGTGCTACGCGTACGATGGCGAGTTGTGGGTCCGGCCCGCGGGCGCCCCGGAGAGCCGCCGCCTGGAGGTCCAGGTGGCCACGGACCGCCGCGACCGCACCGTGGAGCCCGTGGATGTCACGTCCCAGATCTCGGAGTTCGATGTCTCGCCCGACGGCAGCGAGATCGCCTTCGTGGCCCGCGGCGAGATCTACACCGCGTCCACCGAGCACGGCACCACCCGGCGGCTCACCAGCACGCCGGAGCAGGAGCGCTCGGTGAGCTTCTCCCCGGACGGCCGCAGCCTCCTGTATGCCTCCGAGCGCGGCGGGAGCTGGAAGCTCTACCGCACCGACCTGGCCGACAAGAACGAACCGAACTTCTTCAACGCCACGGCACTCAGGGAATCGCCGGTGCTCGAGACCGGGGCCGAGACGTTCCAGCCGCGTTTCAGCCCGGACGGCAGCGAGATCGCCTACCTGGAGGAGCGCACCACGCTCAAGGTGCTCAACCTCAAGACCGGCGCGAGCCGGGTGGTGCTGGCGGGCGACATGAACTACTCCTACAGCGACGGCGACCAGCGCTACGACTGGTCCCCGGACGGTAAGTGGCTGGCGGTGCAGTTCCTGAGCCCCACCCGGTGGTCGTCCGAAGTCGGCCTGGTGCCCGTGTCCGGGGAGGGCAAGCTGGTCAACGTGACGCACAGCGGCTACGAGGACGAGGAGCCGCAATGGGCGATGAAGGGCGAGGTCCTGCTCTGGAAGACCGACCGCCAGGGCCTGCGCGCGCAGGCCGGCAATCCGCGGGAATCCGACGTCTACGCCGCATTCCTCACCCAGAAGGGCTTTGACCGCTACCGGCTGGACGAAGCCGCCTTCGACCAGTTGAAGGCGCGCGAGAAGGGAAAGGGCAAGCCGAAGGGCGCGGAGAAGGAGCTCGGGAAGGAAAAGGAGGAAGCCGAGCCGCCCGTTCCGAAAGCCGCCGACCCGGTGAGCATCGAGTGGTCCGGGCTCGACGACCGCATCGTGCGCCTCTCGCTCAGTTCCGCCGAACTGGCTTCGGCGGCACTGTCCCCGGACGGTGAGACGCTCTACTACCTGGCCCGGTACGAGAAGGGCTATGACCTGTGGAAGTACCTGCCGCGCAAGAAGGAGGTCAAGCTGGTGGCCAAGCTGGGCGCCCGCGGGGCCGAATTCCGGCTCGACCGCGAAGGCAAGAAGGCGTTCGTGCTCGCGGACGGCAAACTCTCCACGGTGGAGCTGGAGCCCGGCAAGTCATCGCCGGTGGCCGCCACGGCGCGCATGGAGCTCAATCCGGACGCCGAGCGCGCCTACATGTTCGAGCACTGCTGGCGCCAGACGTTCAAGAAGTTCTACTCCGTGGGCATGCACGGGGTGGACTGGAAGGCCATGAAGGCGGCCTACGCTCGCTTCCTGCCCTACATCGACAACTCGCGCGACTTCGCCGAGCTGATCTCCGAGATGCAGGGCGAGCTGAACGCCTCGCACTCCGGCTGCCGCTACCGCCCGACGCGCACCGACGGGGACGAGACCGCCGCCCTGGGCTTCTTCCCGGATCCCGCGCATGCCGGCGACGGCGTGCGCATCCTGGAGGTGATCGAGGGCGGCCCGCTGCAGCAGGCGGGCACGAAGGTGAAGGCGGGGGTGGTGATCGAGTCCATTGACGGCACGCGAATCGCCGCGCGCGCGAACTGGTACCGCCTGCTGAACCGGAAGGCCGACGCACCCGTGCGACTGGCACTGTTCGATCCCAAGGCCGGCACGCGCTGGGAGGAAACGGTGAAGCCCGTCTCCTGGGGCGCCCAGTCGCGGCTGCTGTACCTGCGCTGGACCCGCGCGCGGCGCGACGACGTGGAACGGCTGTCGGGCGGACGGATCGGCTACGCGCATATCCGCGGCATGAACGACGGCGCCTATCGCGAGATCTTCGAGGAGATCTTCGGGCGCTCGGTGGGCAAGGACGCCATCGTCCTGGACACCCGCTTCAACGGTGGCGGCAACCTGGTGGAGGCGCTCACGGTGTTCCTGAGCGGGCGCGAGTACGCCCGAAACGTCCCGCGCGGCCGCCAGATCGGAGTGGAGCCCTCGCAACGCTGGACCCGGCCTTCCATCGTGGTGATGAACGAGGGGAACTATTCCGACGCGCACTGCTTCCCGATGGCCTACACCCAACTCGGGCTGGGGGAGACGGTGGGGATGCCGGTCCCGGGCACCTGCACCTCGGTGTGGTGGGAGCGGCTGCAGGACCGCGACCTGGTGTTCGGCATCCCGGAGGTCGGGCTGGTGGACATGCAGGGGGACATGATGGAAAACAAGCACCTGGCGCCCACGCACATGGTGGAGCCGGACCCGGCAGCGATCTCGACCGGGCGCGACCAGCAGATCGAGAAGGCGGTCGAGGTGCTGTTGTCGAAGCTGCCGAAGCGCCCGCCCGGAGAGGGCCGCTAGGGCAGGTCCGTGCCGGCCGCGGCGGCCGCCGCGCGCAGTTCCTGCAGAAACGCCTCGCCGTAGCGCTCGAGCTTCGCCGGCCCGACCCCGGGCACCGAGAGCATCTCGTCGGGCGTGCCCGGAAGCCGGCCGACCATGGCGCGCAGCACGGCGTCGCTGAACACGATGTAGGCGGGCACGCCTTCGCGGTCGGCCAACCGCTTGCGCAGCGCTCGGAGGCGCTGGAAGAGCGCGGGATCGGCCTCTTCCCCCGGGTCGGCCGCACCGGAGGGTGTGGAACGGCCGGAGGAGCCCGGCGGCACGGCCACGCGCGCCCGACCCCGGGACCGTGGCGCGCCCAGGGCCCCGGCCGCCGCCACCAGCTCGGCCACGCCCGTGCCCCGGCACACGTCGCAGGATTCGCCGCAGGCGGCGATGTCCTCGCCGAAGTGGCGCACCAGCGCGCGGTGACGGCACACCCCGCACTCCGCGAGCTCGAAGAGCTCCACCGTCTTGCGCCGGGTCTCCTCGCGCACCGAGGGGTCCTCGATTTCTCCCAGGAACGCCTCGTAGGAAACCACGTCCGCCCACGAGTACATGAGCACGCAGTCGCTCACCAGGCCGTCGCGCCCGGCGCGGCCAATCTCCTGGTACCACGCCTCCACGCTGCGCGGCATGTCGCGGTGAACCACGTAGCGCACGTTGCTCTTGTCGATGCCCATCCCGAAGGCCACGGTGGCCACGACCACGTCGGCCTCGTCGCGTGCGAAGGCGTCCTGGTTGCGGGTGCGCTCCGCGTCGGGCAGGCCCGCGTGGTAGGGCACCGCGCGCACGCCGTGAGCGACGAGCCACGCGGTAAGCGAATCCACGGCCTTGCGGCTGAGGCAGTACACGATGCCGCTCTCGCCGTGGTGGCCCCGGATGATCCCGAGGATGTCGGGGCGGGTCTGCCGCCCCTGGCCCTTCTTCTGCGCGGTGATGCGCAGGTTGGGCCGGAAGAACGAGCCTTTGTACCCTTCGGGCTTGCGCATGCCGAGCTGCTTCAGGATGTCCGCCGCCACCCGGCGGGTCGCGGTGGCCGTGAGCGCCAGCACCGGGATGTCCCCGAGCTCGCTCTTGAGCCCGCTCAGCCTGCGGTACGCGGGGCGGAAATCATGGCCCCACTGGCTGATGCAGTGCGCTTCGTCCACCACCACCAGCGAGACGCGGCAGCCCGCGATCAGCGTGCGCAGGGAGCCCTCGAGGCCCTCCGGCGCCACGTACACGATCTCCAGTTCGCCCGCGCGCAGCTGCGACATCCGCCTCCGGCTCTCCTCGTGGTCGATGCTCGAATTCAGCACCGCGGCGCGGAAACCCACCCGGGTGAGCGCGTCCACCTGGTCCTTCATCAGCGAGATGAGCGGGGAGATCACCAGGACCGCGCCGGGCAGCAGCTTGGCCGGCACCTGGAAGGTCAGCGACTTCCCGGCGCCGGTGGGCATCACGCCGATGCAGTCGCGCCCCGCCAGCACCGAGTCAATGATATGGCGCTGCCCGGGGCGGAATTCCGGATACCCAAAGACGGTTTCCAGGACCTGCTGGGGATCGGTGAAGCGGACGGGGGCCGGGTGCCGGATCAAGTGGAGTTCTCCATCCTTGGGGAAGGTCTGGGGACAGCGAATGAGGCGGAGCTTACCCGTGAACGCCACTCGAGACAACCCGCATGGCGGGCGCACGGCACGCGCGCACGGCAGGCGCTCACGCCTGCCGGTCGGATCCCGTGCCGGAAGACACTCGTTCCGGCCCCGCGAGGTCCGTGGCATCTGCGCCCGCCCCGGCATATACTTCCTTCATGGGCCGGCGGAACGGGGAATATGGGCGGGAATTCGGAACCCCGTTCCCAGGTTCGGGTTCTAATGAAGTAGAGAGCCTCACCGCGGTCCGCCCCAACCCGGCTCGGTCACCAGGCGTCGACCCCGCCTCCGATGCGCAATTCACCTCACACTCCCGGTGTCACGGAGGTGTTCACCCCATGCACGTCCGGTTCGTCCTGCCCGTCCTGATCCTGTGTGCGCTCCCGTTCCTGGCCGCGGCCGGGGAGCGGGCTCCGGCGGATTCCACCCTGGCGCCGCGCTTTCACCTGCCCTCGCGCGAGGGGACGGTGGACCTCGACTCGCTGCGCGGCAAGACGGTCTACGTGGACTTCTGGGCCTCGTGGTGCGGCCCGTGCCGGGCGTCGTTCCCGTTCCTGGCCACCCTCCACGCGCGCTACGCCTCGAAGGGCCTCGCGGTCGTGGCCATCAACGTGGACAAGGACCGGGGCGCAGCCGAGACCTTCCTCAGGAAGTACCCCGCGCCCTTCACGATCGGTTTCGACCCCGCCGGCAGCACCCCGGAGGCCTACGACGTTTCGGTCATGCCCTCCAGCTTCCTGGTCAGCCCGGAGGGGATCCTCCTGCATTCGCACCAGGGGTTCGCCGCCAAGGACACCGCCGCCCTCGAGGCGCGGATCCGGGAGGCCCTGCCGCGATGAGGACGTGCACACGCCGGATCGCGCTCGCCGCGCTGTGCGCGGCGCTGGCCGCCCTCTCCGCCGGTTGCGCCACCGTAAAGCCGTGGGACCGCGACCTGCTGAGCCAGAAGAAGATGCAGTTTGCCCCGTCCCCGATGCTCAACACCATTGACGACCACGTCTACTTCAGCAAGGAGGGGTCCACCGGCGGCCTGGGCGTGGCCGGAGGAGGATGCGGATGCAATTGACCGCGTCGTCCCCGAACCCGGATCCGGCCCCGGCATCCCTGCTCCGCACCCGCCTTCGCACGGCCGCCTGCGTGCTGCTGGCCTCCGGCATGCCGGCCGCGGCGCACGCGGAGGGTGCGGCCTCCAACACGGTGGAGGCCTCGGTCCTGGTATACGCGGAACAGGGGCGCGCCCGGGTGGTCGAGCCCGCGGCCCGGATCTCGCGCCTGTTCGCCAACGGCCACTCCTTGTCCCTCTCGCTGGGCTTCGACACCATCACCGGCGCTTCCCCGACGGGCGCGGTGCCCACGGGCAGCATCCAGACCACCACGTCCCCGTCGGGGCAGGTGACCCGGCTGCCAGCGGGAATGCTGCCGGTGAGTTCGTTCAGCGACCATCGCATTTCCGCCGACATCGGCTGGCAGGCGCCCCTGGGACGGCTGTTCACCACCTCGCTGGGCGGGCATTTCTCCCGAGAGAAGGACTACCAGTCCCTGGGGCTCAACGGCACCGTGTCGGTGGAGCTGATGAACCGGCTCACCACGGTGACGCTGGGAGGCGGATACAACAGCGACCGGGTCTTCCCCGACGGGGGCACCCACGCGGGGCTCGGGGACGGCGCCGTGATCTCCACCCAGTCGAACCGGAAGCACCTCGCCACACGCATGCTGGGGATCTCGCGCATCCTCACGCGCCGGTGGATGATGGGGTTGAATATCACGCGCTCGAAGGACGACGGCTACCTCACCGAGCCCTACAAGGTGGTGAGCGTCGTTGACGGCACCACCGGCGAGACCGTCGGCCAGCTCACGGAGGAGCGGCCCGACACCCGGGACCGCTCGGTGCTGATGGCCAGCTCGGTGTACCACCTCGCCACCGACGTGGTGTACCTGTCATACCGCTACTACTGGGACAACTGGGGCGTGAAGTCGCACACCTTCGACGGCCGGTACCGCTACGAGCTGGGCGACAGTACCTACCTGGAGCCGCACGCACGCTTCTACACCCAGACCCGGGCGGACTTCTTCACCTACGGCCTGGTCCGGGGGGCGCCGCTGCCCGCCTACGCCAGCGGCGACATCCGGCTCGGGCCCCTGCGCAGCGTCACCGTGGGCGCCACCTGCGGCTTCCGCCTCCCGGTCACGCCGGGCGAGTGGACCGTGCGCGCCGAGTACATCCGCCAGTTCGGGGACGGCCACCCGGCCTCGGCGATCGGGGCGCAGCGTGAGCTGGACCTGTTCCCGGCGGTGAACATGGGCACCCTGGTCGTCGGTTATTCGTTCACCTTCTGAGGCACCGTTGTCAGGCCCGATCCGCAATCCCGCCCCGCGTGACGCTTCCGCAAGCGAGCTCGTGCGGGCCGGGGATCATTTCGTGGGCCGCTTCACCGCCATGGCCGGGCCCTGCGAATTGCTGGTGGACACCGACGACCTGGGGCTGGCCCGGTCTCTGCTCCGCACCGCCCGGATCGAAGCCCTGCGCATCGAACGCAAGTTCAGCCGCTACCTCACGGACAACATCGTCCACCGGATCAACCATGCCGGCGGCCGCCCGGTGCGCGTGGACGCAGAGACCGCGCACCTGCTCGACTACGCCGCCACCTGCCACGAGATTTCCGGCGGCCTCTTCGACATCACCTCCGGCGTGCTCCGCCACGCCTGGAAGTTCGAGGGCGGCGATCGCGTGCCGGCCCCCGACGTGGTGGCGGAAGCGCTGGCCCATGTGGGCTGGCACCGCGCCACGTGGGCCGACCCGACCCTGATCCTGCCCGCGGGCATGGAGATCGACTTCGGCGGCATCGGCAAGGAGTACGCCGTGGACCGTGCCGCCACCTTGATCCGGGATCGCTCGGAAGCGCCCTTCGTGGTGAACTTCGGGGGCGATCTCCACGCCTGGGGCCCGCGCCGCGGCGAACGGCCCTGGGGGGTGGGGGTGGACGACCCCGCCCGCACCGGGGAAGGCACCCTCTACCGCATCGAGATCACGCGCGGCGGACTGGCCACCAGCGGCGACGCGCGGCGGTTCGTGACGTGGCAGGGCCGGCGCCTGGGCCACATCCTGGATCCCCGGACCGGCTGGCCGGTGGACGGGGCCCCGCGCGCAGTGATCGTGGTCGCCGGCACCTGCCTGGAGGCGGGCACGCTCTCCACGATGGCCTGCCTGCGCGGCCCGGGCGCCCGGGCATTCCTCGAGGCGCAGGGGGTGCAGTTCCGGATCGTGTAAACCACCGCCTCCCGGCCGCACGCGCGATCCGCGGAGGCCCACCCGGCCCTCCGGCGGCGCCCGCCCGCCCGCAGCGCCTCCGCGCACCCCCTTTGACAGTTCGCCCCCGACCGCCTAGCTTCCCCGTGCGGGATCCCCCGGCAGATCGAAACGGCCGTTCCCACCCTGCGGGAGAAGACCATGAACAGCAGCGTGCTCGAGCGCTTTCTGCGTTACGTGACCTACGACACCCAGTCCGACGAGAACTCCACCACCTATCCGAGCACCGCCAAGCAGCTGGTGCTGCTGGACCTGCTGGTGGAGGAGCTGCGGGCCATCGGCCTCAAGGACGCCATCCGCGACGAGCACGGCTACGTCTTCGCCACGGTGCCCGCCACCACGAAGAAGCCCAACGTGCCGGTGGTGGGCTTCATCGCGCACGTGGACACCTCGCCGGAGTCCAGCGGGGCGGGCGTGAAGTCCATCGTGCACCGAAAGTGGGACGGCAGGGACATCGTGCTCCCGGACGAGCCCGGCACGGTGCTGCGCCCCGCGGACATCGCCGAGCTGGGCAGGCAGGTCGGCAACGACATCGTCACCGCCTCCGGCACCACGCTGCTGGGCGCGGACAACAAGGCCGGCTGCGCGGAGGTCATCGCCGCGGCCGAGTACCTGGTGCAGCACCCGGAGATCCCGCACGGCGCGATCCGCGTGGGGTTCACCCCGGACGAGGAGGTGGGCGGCGGAACGAAGTTCTTCGACGTGAAGAAGTTCGGCGCCTCCTGCGCCTACACCATGGATGGCGAGACGGTGGGGCACATCCAGTGCGAGACCTTCTCCGCCGACTCCATGACCATCACCTTCCAGGGGTTCAACACCCACCCGGGGCTGGCCACCGGGAAGATGATCAACTCCATCAAGATCGCCGCCGACTTCATTCACCGTCTGCCCAAGGACAAGCTCTCCCCGGAGACCACCGCCGATCGCGTGGGCTTCGTCCACCCCTACGTGGTGGACGCCTCGGTGGACCGCACTTCCGTGAAGTTCCTGATCCGCGACTTCGCCACCGCGGAGCTCAAGGTGAAGGAGGAGTTCCTCGAAAAGCTGGCCCGCGAGACGGTGGCCGCCTGGCCCGGGGCCCGCGTGTCGGTGAAGGTGGATGAGTCCTACCGCAACATGAAGGAAGTGCTGGACCAGCACCCGCAGGTGGTGGAGAACGCCCGCGAGGCGGTGCGCCGCGCGGGGCTGAAACTGTGCGAGACCGCCATCCGCGGCGGCACGGACGGCTCGAGGCTTTCGTTCATGGGCCTGCCCACACCCAACATCTTCGCCGGGGAGCATAACTTCCACTCGCGACTGGAGTGGATTTCGGTCCAGGACATGGAAAAGGCCGTGGAAGTGATCGTCGAGCTCGCCCGGGTGTTCGAGGAGCGGGCATAGTCCGTGCTCCCCGGCAGCCACAGGAGGTAATGCCATGAAGATCCCAGCCCTCGTCTCCCGTGTCGCCACAACCGTCTTCCTGGCGGCGGCACTGCTCGTGCCGGCCGCGGGTGCGGCCGTGCGGACCCCGCGCATCAGCCCCGACGCGACCCTGGTGCAGACCATCGGCGTGACCGATGTCACGCTCACCTTCTCGCGCCCCGGGGTGAAGGGCCGCGTGATCTGGGGCGGCGTGGTGCCCTACGACACCACCTGGCGCACCGGCGCCAACGACGCCACCAGCATCACCTTCACCGACCCGGTGACCATCAACGGCCAGCCGCTGCCCGCGGGCAAGTACAGCTTCTTCACCATGCCCGGCAGGGAGACGTGGTCCATCATCTTCAGCCGGCAGAAGGACCTGTGGGGCGCCTACGCGTACAACCCCTCGGAGGACGCGCTGCGGGTGCAGGCGAAGCCCGAGGCGGCCGAGTTCACCGAGTGGATGGACTTCGAGTTCGACTCGTTGTCCGCGAAGTCCGCGCGCCTCTCGGTCCGCTGGGAGAAGCTGCGCGTGTCCTGCAACATCGGCGTGGACACCGACAGGCTCCTGCCGGAGAAGTTCCGTGCCGCGGTGGCCGAGGCCAAGGCGGACGACTGGAGCACGCCCTACCAGGCCGCGCGTTACTGCTTCGACAACAACGTGGGCAGCGCCGAGGAGATGAACGCCTGGCTGGAGAAGTCCCTGGCCGTGAAGGCGACGCTGGGCAACCAGGGACTCAAGGCGCGCGTGCTGGCCAAGGCCGGCAAGAAAGCGGAAGCGGTCGCGCTGGGCGAGAAGGCGGTCCAGGAGGAGAAGGCCCGCACGCTGAAGGCGGGCGAGACGCGGGCCAACACTTCCGCGCTGGAGAAGTCGATCGCGGAGTGGAAGGGGAAGTAGGCGCGGCCCGGTCCCGGGCTACCTGATCCGCATCAGTCTCCGACTGGATACGCCTTCGCCCGACTCCAGGCGCAGGAAGTAGGCGCCTGAGGGGGTCACCCGGCCGTTTCCGTCGCGACCGTCCCATTCGACCCCGCTGCGACCGGACGGCGAGGGGCCATCGTGCAGCACACGCACGATGGCCCCCGACACATCGAGCACCAACAGTCGGGCCCGCCCTGGGCGAGCCAAGGTGAAAGCGATACTGGAGATCCCGAAGGAGGGGTTGGGGCCGGGAGGCTCCAGCCCGCCAGGGGCGATTCGTCTCACAGCTTCGACGTCGATCGGAATCTCCAGCGCCAAGTCGAGCCCCCACAGTTCATTCTGCGCCACGCAGTAGTCGTCGGTGCCGCCGAAGATGATTGCGCGCCGACGCTGACCATCCAGCGCCATGGTCGAGCCCCGGCCCTGCGTAGGCCCGCTGTAGCCAGCCTCCAGCTTCTGCCAGGAGGCGGCGCCGAGGTTGAGGGCCCACACGTCGCCCAGGTAGATGCCGAACTGGGTGATGTTGTTGAACCCGCCGAAGACGACCATGCGGTCGCCCAGAGAGTCGTACACTGCCGCTGCTCCCTCCCGTGCCAGGGGTCGCGGCTCCAGGTTGTTTGCCAGTCGCGTCCATCGTCCTGTAGCAGGGTCCAGCCCCCACGCATCGTTTAGTTCGCTGGAGCTGCCCCAGCCCCCGTACGTGCTGTATCTGCCTCCAAAAACCACCAGGCGATTGCGACGCAGATCGAAGATCGTCGAGGCGGCCCATCGCGCCTGCGGAACGCTATCCGCGGGGTTGATCAGGCTCCATGCTGGCGGGTCGGAGAGGCCCAGAGCCCACGTGTCGGTGTTGCCGACCTCCCCGCTGAAGGCCAGCACGCGCCTTCCGGCAGGGTCGAAGGCCGCATTGAAGAAGCCTGCGGCGGTGCCGGCTTCCGCTCCCATCGTGGCCTGCGCCGACCACACGCCGTCCCCTGTGCCGGAGAGGGGCAAAGACCAGAGCACGTCCCGCGAAACCACCAGCACGCGATCTCCCGCCCCATCCATGAAGCAGCCATGAAAAGAGGGCGGGCCACCTGCCGCACGGTGCCTGCTCCATGTGGCCGTGCCCGGCGAGTACGCCCAGTAGACACCCGCGCTGTCCTCCGAGAACATCCCGGCGCCCCCGAAGAGGAGCATCCGGTCACGGCGTCCATCGAATACCGCGGCATGCCCCGACCGCGCGTCCGGGATCGGGTTCGAGTAATGCCCTGTGGCCAGGTCCAGGCGCGAGACGTTTCCGATACACGTTCCCGCGGAATTGCACGGGGAGATGGTCAGCCCCGCAGCCGCCCAGACCGTGCGTGTGAGGGGACTCAGGACTGGATCGAAATTGAAGGTCCCGCCTCCTGTACCGGAGAATTCCAGGGCGTGCCACTCAGGCGATCCGTTGAGCGACAATCGCCTATTGGTTCCCGCGAAGTAGATCAGGCTGGTGTCGGACGGATCGTAGACCATGGCTTGCACGTAGATCTCGGCCGGCGGTGTGCCTGAAGGGAATATCTGCGTCCATGCCGGCGAGGCGCCCAGGGAGAGCTTCCAGGTATCGGTGTAGACAGCGTCCCCGCCTCCGTGAAGAAAGAGGGAAGTTCCGTCCGAAGCTGTGGCGGGGGAGTACCGGGGCGCGGGAGGAACCCCCGCGGGCGCAAGCTGCGTCCAGGTCGGCGTGCCCGAGGCGGGCAGGGTGAGCACCCATGTATCATTGAGTAAGCCGTGCGCTCCACTACCACCGAAAACGACCATTCGGCCCCCGGCAGCATCGCACATGGCGCTGGCATACTGCCGCGCGGCAGGCGGTGTTCCGTCCGGCTCCAATCGGGTCCAGGCGGGGCTGCCGGGGCCGGAGAGCGTGAGCGCCCATGCATCATTGAGAAGCCCCGCAGCATAGCCGCCGAAGATCACGATGCGGTCATTGCCTGCATCGTAGATGACTGCAGCGCCCGTACGCGGCGGGGGTGACTGTCCCGCCGGAGCGATCCTCTGCCAGCCCGTGGGCAAGGTGAACGGCAGGGCCCAGGCGCCATTGTCGCTCCCGTCGTAGAGAAGCATCCGGTCGCGCATCGAATCGTAGCAGTTGCCGCCCTGGCAGGGTTTCGGCGGGCTGAGCGGTGTCCACGCCGCGGCGAGGAGTGGCGCAGCGTGGCCTTCGGACACCAAGCAAGTGAGGAGCACCACAGTCAGTTGGCGAATGCCGGGGCGGCATCGGATCATGGCCCCTCCTGGCCGGCGAGCTGGAAGAGCCCCGCACGGCGGCAACCGTCCTCCGGGCCGAGAAACGCGACCCAGCGCGACTCCCAAGAGCCAGATGATACCATGGAGCCATGTCACGGTGAAGACGCTGCGCGCTCCCGCCCCGACCGCCCCATCAAGGTCTGCACGACCACCCCCAGCCCGATCACCAGCAGGCAGCCCACCACGTTGTACCAGAGCCACGAGATCTTCGTGAACCGGAAGCACAAAATCACCGCCGCCTCCGCCGCGAGCGCCGCCCAGAACACCGCGGTGCCCCCGACGCGCTTCACGTGGAAGGCCACCAGGAAGATCCCCAGGATGGTGCCGTAGAAGAGCGAGCCCAGGATGTTGACGGCCTCGATCAGCGAGCCCAGCCGGTCGGCGAACTGCGCGAAGCCCACGGCGAACGCGCCCCAGCCCAGCATCAGCAGACGTGAGACTGCGACGTCCCCGGCCATCTCGGGGCCGGGCCGGATCCAGCGCTTGTACACGTCCACCATGGACGTGGACGCCAGCGAGCTCAGCTCCGAGGAGGTGGAGGACATGGACGCGGCAAACACCGCCGCCAGCACCAGGCCCACCACGCCCGCGGGCAGGAAGCGCAGCACGAAGGTGAGGAAGATGTAGTTGGTGTCCCCGGCCTGCGCCGCCGGGTCGGAGCGCCTGATCAGCGCCGCGCCCCTCCCGCGAAGCGCCTGCAGGTCGGCTTCGGCGCGTCGCAGCGCGATTCGGGCCTCTCCCACGCGGGAGGGGAGACCCGAGCGCTGGGCCGCGATCAGTTCGCGTGCCCGGCCCGCGCGCACCGCAGCCGCCGTGGCGTGCGCCGACTCCACGGTCCGGTACTCCGCGCCCAGCGCCCCCGCGCGCACCCGGGCCGTCTCCACCGGGTTGAAACACAGCGGGGGTGCGACGAACAGGTAGAACGCGAACACCAGCGTGCCCAGGAACAGGATCCCGAACTGCATCGGCACCTTCACCAGGCCGTTCACCAGCAGTCCGATGCGGCCCTGGCGAACGGACTGACCGGAGAGATAGCGGGTCACCTGTGACTGGTCGGTGCCGAAGTAGGACAGCGCCACGAACAGCCCCCCGATCAGCCCGGACCACACGTTGTAGCGGTTGTTGGGATCGAAGGAGAAGTCCACCGCCCGCAGCTTGCCCAGGGCACCGGTGGCACGCATGGCCTCGGGGAGCGACACATCGGGCGGGAGGGAGCGCAGCACCAGTGCGCAGGCGGTGAACATCCCGCCCCAGATGATGGCCATCTGCAGCACGTGGGTGTGTCCCACCGCGCGGGTCCCGCCGAAGGTGCTGTAGGCCACCACCAGCGAGCCGATGAGCAGGATGGTCCAGCGCACGTCCCAGCCCAGGGCCACGGAGAGGATCAGGGCGGGGGCGTAGATGGTGATCCCCGCCGCAAGCCCGCGCTGGAGCAGGAACAGCCCTGCGGCGAGCGAGCGGGTCTTGGGGTCGAAGCGATCTTCCAGGTACTGGTAGGCAGTGAACACGTTCAGGCGCCGGTAGGCCGGCACGAAGGTCACGCACAGCAGGACCATGGCGATCGGCAGCCCGAAGTAGAACTGCACGAAGCGCATTCCGTCCGCGTAGCCCTGGCCGGGGGTGGAAAGGAAGGTGATCGCGCTGGCCTGGGTGGCCATGATGCTCAGCGCCACCGTGGGCCAGCGCATGCGCCGCCCGGCGACCAGGTAGCCTCCCAGGTCGCGCGTGCCGCGCCCGCGCCACAACCCGTAGAGCACCATGGCCGCGAGGGCGGCGCACAGCACCCACCAGTCGAGGGGCTTCATGCTGCAATTCCCGTCGTGGCGGCGGGCGGGGCCGGGATCACGGGCAGGCCACGCGCGGATTCGGTGCCGACCGGCATCACCGGGAGGCCCGGGCGGATTCGGTGCCGACCGGCATCACCGGGAGGCCCGCGCGGATTCGGTGCCGACCGGCATCACTGGAATACCCGCGTGAAGACCGTGAAGGCCGCGATCCACAGCGCCAGGATGACCAGCACCGCGGCGTACAGCACGCCCCAGCTGCGTCCGAACGGGGGAGTATCGTCCCGATGCTCTCCGCTCATCGCTTCGCCGCGCGTCCCGCCGAGACCTGGTTGGCGAACAGTTTCAGCGCGCCGGGCACGCCCGCCGGAAGCTCCCGGAACCAGGCGTATGCGGAGTACATGAACACGCCCTTGCCGTAGCGCGCATAGAGCAATCCCCCGGCGCGGTCGGGCTCGCCGGGATCGTGGCAGGCCAGCGGGGTCTCGTACTTCGCGTCCCACGGATTCGCGAAGTAGAGCCCGCGCTCCTGCACCCAGCCGTCGAAGTCGGACGGCGTAATCATGTTCGGCCCGTCGAGCAGCGCGTGGCCGCCCGGCGGCATCCCGACCGGTGCCTCCTCCACGGTGACGCGGTCGCGCGAGATCTTGAACGGGTAGGGGCCCAGGCGATCCACCAGCCCCTCGTCGGCGGTGCAGTACTGCACCAGCAGCGTGCCGCCCTGGCGGACGTACTCCAGCAACCGTGGCTGCAGGATACGCAGCCGGGGCCGGGTGTTGTAAGCGCGCACCCCGGTCACCACGGCGTCGAAGACCGACAGGTCTCCGGTCTCCACGTCCGCGTCGCTGAGCAGGCTCACGCGGTAGCCGAGCTGCGAAAGCACCTCGGGCACCTGGTCACCCGAGCCCATGATGTAGGCCACGCTGCTGCCCGCGGTAGCCAGGTCCAGGCGCACGAAGCGCGCCTCCGCCTGGGGGAACACCACCTGCGTGGGAATGTGCGGATAGTCGATCACCACCCGCCCGTGAGTCTCCCGTCCCGCCGGCGATTCCAGCACCGCTCCCAGCGCGCCGCTGGCGGGTGTGCCGTTGGGGGTGACCGTGAAGAGGCACTCCTGTTCGGGCGCCAGCTTCGAGAGCTTCACCTCCACCGAAGCCGGATCGGACTTCCAGCCGGAGGGCAGCGCCAGGCTCACGCGGCCGGCCGAGCCGCGGCCGGCGTCGCGAGCCGTGACGCGGACTTCCCTGGGATCGCGGTCCGGGAACACGTACACGCCGCGGTCGAGCCGCAGCGTCACGCGCGGCACGATCGAGAAGGGGCGGTAGCGCTCGCCAGCCACCGGGTCGGTCCAGCGGTACACCACCGGCACCGGGAAGTTCAGCGTGTCGGCTCCCGCGGACAGCACCAGTCCCAGGGTCACCGCCGGGAGGTTCTCCGGAGAACCGATCTTGCGCGGGTCTCCCACGTGGAAGAGCCCGGGACTGGGAGCTTCTCCCAGCCAGTAGGGCTCCGAGTGGGCGGCGGCGGCCGGAAGCGCGATCCGCTCCTCCAGTTGCGCCGGCCGGTTGAACGCCAGTGGCGCGCCCAGCGCCGCCGAGCCCGTCACCAGGGTCAGCGTGTCGGCGCCCGACAGGGCTTCGACCCGCTCGAGCTTGAGCGGAAACTCGGAGCGGTTGAGCGCCGAGACGCGCACGGTGAAGGACTCGCCCGCGGGGACCTCGCTCTCGGTGGCCACGGCCTCCAGCCACAGCCCCGCGCAGGAGCGGATGACCTCCAGGAGTTCGCGGCGCTTCGCGTCCACCAGCGGCTCGGAGGGCAGCCGGCCCATCGCCGCGCGGGCCCGCAGCAGGGCGGGCAGCGCCGCGGCGGGCTTCGCGGGGTCGAAGGCGCGCTCCGCGTCCGCCAGGGCCGCGTCCACCGCATCGCCCCCCGGGATGCGCTTCCAGGTCAGGTCCACGCCGTCCAGGATGTCGCGCGCCGAGGCGGTGTCACCGGCCAGCGGGTAGAAGGACACCGGCAGGCTCCCCCGGCGCTCGGCGGAGCCGAAGCCCTGGCTCTTGTGCTGGCTGCGGCTCTCCGCGGCGATCTCGCTGTAGGACTTTCCCAGCAGCGGGCTGTACGCGCCCACGTCGAGCGAGAGATAGCGCGCCTCGCGCAGGTCGGCCTTGTCCCGGCTGCCGGGGGTCCACGCGTTCCAGAACAGCCGCTTCGCGCGCCACGCGCCGGTGAATCGCAGCTGGTCGGGGAAGCGGGAGGGGTCGGCCGCGGCTTCGAACGCCTCGCCCGTGAGGATGCCCGAGGCGGTGTGGTGCCCGTGCCCGCCCTCGCCGGTGGCGGGGAAGCGGGCGATGATGACGTCGGGGCGGAAGGTGCGGATCACCCACACCATGTCGGCGAGCACGCTGTCATGGCCCCAGATCCGGAGCGTCTCCTCGGGGCTCTTCGAATACCCGAAGTCCACCGCGCGGGTGAAGAACTGCTCCGCGCCGTCCACCCGCCGCGCGGCCAGCAGTTCCTGGGTGCGGATGACGCCGAGCAGCGAGCCGGTCTCCGTGCCCAGCAGGTTCTGCCCGCCGTCGCCGCGGGTGCACGAGAGGTAGCCGGTGCGCATCTTACGCTCCCGGGACAGGTACGCCAGGAGCGCGGTGTTCTCGTCGTCGGGATGCGCGGCCACGAACAGCACGCTGCCCACCACCCGCAGCTTGGAGAGCGCCAGGCGCAACTCGGCGGCGTCCATGATGTCGCGGGGACGCGCGTCGGCGCAGGCCGGGGACTGGGACACGCCCGACAGGGCAAGCACAAGAACCGCAGGCAGTAGCAGCCGGAAGGTGACACGTCGCATGAAAGCCTGAGCCTCCGTTGGGTGAGTGGGATCCGGGCGCGGAGCCAGGCGCGCCGGCGGGGATGGGCGCATGGTAGCACAGGTCGTCGGGAGCCGGCCGGGCCGCGGTGGACCTTCCGGCCGCTCCTCACGGCATGGTGCCCGCGGCCGATTCGCTGTCTCAATCCCGCACGATGCGCTAGACTGCGTGCCGATCGTCGCCCCCCGGTGGTCCCTTCCTCTCGACCCGGTTCAACCCACGCTCAGGAGGCCGTACCGATGCGCCGTTGGATCGTAGTTGTCGCCCTGTTCCTGGCCGCCGCATCCTCGGGCGCGCAATCACCCGCCACCGCGGCGGACACGCCGCCGCCGTCCACGACGGCGGGAGCGCAGTCGCCTGCCGCCACCCCGGACCCGGCCAACCCGATGCTCATGGAATGGAACACCCCCTTTGCCGTGCCTCCATTCGACCGGATCAAGCCGGAGCACTTCCTGCCGGCGTTTCAGGAGGCCATCGCGCGGCACAACCGCGAGGTGGACGCGATCGCGAAGACCCCCGTGCCGGCCAGCTTCGCCAACACCGTGGAGGCCCTCGACGGTTCGGGTGAGCTGCTCACGCGGGTGGGCCAGGTGTTTGGCCAGCTGTCCTCCGCGGAGACCAACGACGCCCTGCAGGCGATCTCCAGGCAGACTGCTCCGATGCTCGCGGCCCACCAGGATGACATCACCCTCAGCGAGACCTTGTTTCGGCGTGTGAGGGCCGTGTGGGACGCGCGCGAGAAACTGAGCCTCGAGCCGGACCAGAAGACGCTGCTGGACAGGACCTGGAAGCGCTTCGTGCGCGGCGGCGCGCTGCTCGACGCCAAGGCCAAGGAGCGCCTGCGCGCCATCAACTCCGAGCTGGCGGCGCTCTCGGTGAAGTTCTCCGACAACCTCCTGAAGGAAACCAACGCCTACCGGCTGGTCGTGGACAACAGGGCGGATCTCTCCGGTCTGCCGGACCGGGTGACCGCGGGGGCGGCGGACGCGGCGAAGAACGCCGGCCTGGAAGGGAAGTGGCTTTTCACCCTCCATTCCCCCAGCCTGTGGCCCTTCCTGCAATACGCGGACAACCGGGAGTTGCGCCGGCGGATGTTCACCGCCTACACCACCCGCGCCGACCACGGCGACGCGACCGACAACAAGACGGTGCTGGCACGCATCGCCTCGCTGCGTACCGAGCGCGCGCAGCTGCTGGGGTACAAGACGTACGCCGACTTCGCGCTGGACGAGACCATGGCCAAGAGCCCCGCGCGGGTCTACGAGCTGCTGGACAAGCTGTGGCCCAGGGCCAAGAAGGTGGCCGCACGCGAGGCCGAGACGCTGCAGGCCGCGATCCGCGCCGACGGGAAGGACTTCAAGCTCGAGCCGTGGGACTGGTTCTACTACACCGAGAAGGTGCGCCAGACCCGCTATTCGTTGGACGAGCAGGAGCTGCGGCCCTATTTCCAGGTGGACCGGGTGCGCGAGGGGGTGTTCCACGTCGCCAACCGGCTCTACGGGATCACCATCACGCCCCTGCCGAACATGCCGGTGTACAACCCGGAGGTCAGCGCCTACGAGGTGAAGGACGCCGACGGCTCCCATCTCGCCGTCTTCTACGCCGACTATCACCCCCGGCCGGGCAAGCGCGGCGGAGCGTGGTCCGGGGGCTACCGCGGCACCTGGGTCAAGGACGGCAAGTCCATCCGCCCGGTGGTGGTGAACGTGTGCAACTTCTCCCGGCCCGCGGGCGACGCCCCGGCACTCCTGTCGCTCGAGGAGACCGAGACGATGTTCCACGAGTTCGGCCACGCCCTGCACGCCATGCTCTCGCGCGTGCGCTACCGCGGCGTGGCGCAGGTGCAGCGCGACTTCGGCGAGGTGCCATCCTCGATCATGGAGAACTGGGCGCTGGAGCCCGAGGTGCTCAAGGCCTACGCGAAGCACTACCAGACCGGCGAGGTGATCCCGCAGGCGCTGGTGGACAAGGTCCGCCAGTCCAAGAAATTCAACCAGGGCTTCGCCAGCACCGAGTACCTGGCGGCGTGCCTGCTGGACATGGACTGGCACACGCTGGCCGCGCCGCGCGAGCCGGACGCGCGGACCTTCGAGGACTCCTCGATGCGCAAGATCGGGATGCCGGCGGAGATCGTCTCCCGCTACCGCAGCCCGTACTTCGCGCACATCTTCTCCGGGGGCTACGCCTCCGGCTACTACAACTACATCTGGAGCGAGGTGCTGGACGCCGACGCGTTCCACGCCTTCAAGGAGAAGGGCATCTTCGACCCCGCCACCGCCCGTTCCTTCCGCCAGAACGTGCTGGAGCGCGGCGGGAGCGAGGACGCCATGACGCTGTACAAGCGTTTCCGCGGCCGCGAGCCGGTGATCGAGCCGCTGCTCGAGCGCCGCGGCCTGGACGCAGCCGGCAGCAGCGCCCCCTAGGGCGGAGACGCATCGGACCCTTCGCCGCGCCGGCGCACTCCGCCGGCGCGGCGGATCTTCATCCCACCCCGGAGCATCCAACATCCCATGACCCGGCGCGCGCCCCACCCCGTCGTCTACCTGTTCCTCGTGCTGCCATTCGGGGTGATGGGCGGCTATGTCACGGTGTCCCTCGGCTACCTGCTCTCGAAGGCCGGGGTCCCCGTGCCCGCGATCGCCGCCCTGGTGGCGGCCAGCTACATTCCGCACACGTGGAAGTTCGCGTGGGCCCCGCTGGTGGACACCACGCTGTCGCGGCGCACCTGGTACCTGCTCTCCAGCGTGGTCAGCGCCGCCGGCATCCTGCTCACCGGCCTCCTGCCCATCCGGGCGGCGAGCATCCCGATGCTCACCATGGTGGTGGTGATCTCCAACGTGGCGGTCACCTTCCTGGGGATGGCCACCAACAGCCTCATGGCCTACGCCACGCCCGAGGACCAGAAAGGTCGCGCGGGGGGGTGGTTCCAGGCCGGCAACCTGGGCGGGACCGGACTGGGCGGCGGCGCGGGCCTGTGGATGGCGCAGAATCTGCCCGCCCCGTGGATCGCCGGCGCGGTGCTGGCCGGAGCCTGCCTGCTGTGCGCCATCCCGGTGTTCTTCATGCACGAGGCCCACTCGCCGCATCGCGAGGGCGGGCTGCTCAAGTCGTTGCGCAACGTGGGCAGCGATCTCTGGAACGTGACCACCAGCCGGGCCGGATTCCTGGCCCTGTTCCTCTGCTTCCTCCCGATCGGCTCGGGCGCCGCCTCCAACCTGTGGGCCGCGGTGGCGGGGGACTGGCACGCGTCGGCGGCCGCCGTGGGGATGGTGAACGGCCTGCTCAGCGGCGGGCTCTCGGCGGTGGGTTGCATCGCCGGCGGCTGGGTCTGTGACCGGATGGATCGCAAGACTTCCTACATCGCCTACGGCGCGCTGCAGGCCGCCTGCGCTGTGGCCATGGCCCTCGCGCCACGCACCGAGACCACCTACGTCGTGTTCGTCTCGCTGTACGCGTTCATCACCGGGCTCACGTACGCGGGCTTCACCGCGGTGGTGCTGGAGGCCATCGGCATGGGCGCGGCGGCCACCAAGTACAACGTGTACGCCTCGCTCTCGAACTTCCCCATCTACTACATGACCCTGCTGGACGGAAAGGCGCACAGCCTGTGGGGCCCCGGCGGGATGCTGAACACCGAGGCAACCGTGGGGGTGCTGGGACTGGCGCTGTTCGTCGGCGTGGTGGCGATCCTCAGGGCGCTGCGGCCGCGCGGCGCGCCGATCCCGGTGGAGGTCCGGCTTCCGGAGGACGAGCCCCGCACATGATCGTATTCTCCGGGGTCGTCAAGCAGTACGGCCGGCAGGTCCTGTTCACCGACGCGTCGTTCCAGGTCAATCCCGGCGAGAAGGCCGGCCTGGTGGGCCCCAACGGCTGCGGCAAGAGCACGCTGTTCCGGCTCATCGCGGGGGAGGAGTCGCCGGACGAGGGCTCGGTGTCCGTGCCGCGCAAGCTCACCATCGGCTACTTCCGCCAGGAAGTGGACGAGATGCGCGGCCGAAGCGTGCTCGACGAGGCCATCGCCGGCAGCGGCGAACTGGGCGACCTGCACCACGAGCTCGAGGCGCTGCAGCACGACATGGCCGACCCGGACAAGGCGGACGACCTGGACCAGGTCCTGGAGCGCTACGGGGATGTGCAGCACCGCTACGAGAGCCTGGGCGGTTACGCCATCGAGGCCCAGGCGCGCGAGGTGCTGCACGGGCTGGGGTTCGAGGACGAGCGCATCGACGCCGACGTGGGCCATCTCTCCGGCGGCTGGAAGATGCGCGTGAGCATGGCCCGGGTGCTGCTCGGGAAGCCCGACGTGCTGCTGATGGACGAGCCCACCAATCACCTGGACATCGAGTCCATCGTGTGGCTGGAGCGGTTCCTCAAGAACACCCGCTGCACCCTGATCATGACCTCCCACGACCGCGAGTTCATGAACCGCGTGGTGGACCATATCGTGGAAATCGACGGCGGCGAGGTGTTCCTGTACACCGGCGACTACGACTTCTACGAGCGCGAGCGGTCGCTGCGGGAGGCCAACCGCGAGGCCGCGTACGCCCGCCAGCAGGCGATGCTGGCCAAGGAGAGCCGCTTCATCGAGCGCTTCAAGGCGCACGCGGCCAAGGCGGCGCAGGTGCAAAGCCGCGTGAAGCGGCTGGAGAAGATCGAAAAGATCGAGCTGCCCCGCACCCGCAAGGTGGTGGCGTTCGACTTCCGCGACCCGCCGCGCTCGGGCGAGGACGTGGCGATGCTCCAGGGCGTGTCCAAGCGTTTCGGGGACCGGGAGCTCTATTCCGGACTGGACTTCACGGTGCGGCGCGGGGAGCGCTGGTGCGTGATGGGCAAGAACGGCGCGGGCAAGACCACGCTCCTCCGCATGGTGGCGGGCGCCCTGGCGCCGGACACAGGCGGCGTGCGCCTGGGCGCCAGCGTGCGCATGGGCTACTTCGCGCAGCAGTCCCTGGACCTGCTGGACTTCGAGCTCACGGTGCTGGATCAGATCCGGAAGGACTTCCCCATGGAGCCGATGGGCGCGCTGCGCAGCCTGCTGGGCGCGTTCCAGTTCTCGGGCGACGAGGTGGAGAAGCCCATCCGGGTGCTCTCCGGCGGCGAGAAATCCCGCCTGGTGCTGGCGCGCATGCTCTACGATCCTCCCAACTTCCTGGTGCTGGACGAGCCCACCAACCACCTGGACCTGGCCACCAAGGAGATGCTGGTGGGCGCCCTGCGCTCGTTCGACGGGACGATGCTGTTCGTGTCCCACGACCGTGCGTTCCTGCGCGGCCTGGCCAATCGCGTGCTGGAGCTGGGCGGGGCGGGCACCGATCACTCGGAGCCGCTGCAGTACCCGGGCTCCTACGAGGAGTACATCCGTCGCACCGGGCACGAGGCGCCCGGCGTGCACGACTGAAGGAGGAGCGCGGCGCGTCCGCAGCCGGCCCGCCGCTCCCAGGTCCCGTGCCTGACTTTCCCCGTCGCGCGGCCACCGCGCTGTTTCTTGAACGCCAGCACCTGGACCGCCCCCGCGCGCGCCGCCTGACCGGCACCAGCCTGGCGCGGTTCGCCCGGGACACCGGCGGCCTGCAGCTCGATTCGGTCAACGTGCTCGACCGCGCCCACTACCTCACCGCGTGGAGCCGCTTCGGCGTCTTCGACCGCGGGAGCTTCGACCGCCTGGCCTACCGGCGGCGCGTCCTGTTCGAGTACTGGGCGCACTGCGCGTGCCTGGTGCCGCGCGGGGACTATCCCGCGTGGCGCCGGGCGATGTTCGACCACCCGGTGCGCACCGACGCCTGGGCCCGCTGGGGCCGAAGCGCGCGGGCGAAACGGCTGCTGGGGGAGATCCAGGCGGAGATCGCCCGGCGCGGCCCGCTGGGCAGTTCGGACTTCGAGCACGCCCGGGACACCCGCGGCACCTGGTGGGACTGGAAGCCCGCCGCGCACGCGCTGCACTTCCTGTGGCTCTCGGGGAGCCTGCTGGTGCACTCGCGGCGCAACTTCGAGCGGCGCATGGACCTGGCGGCGCGGGTGCTTCCGGAGGCGGCGTCCGAAGCGTGCATGAGCGCGGCCGAGTTTCCCATGTGGCACATCCGGCGCTCGCTTCACGCCATGGGCGCGGCCACCGAAACGGACCTCCGGATGTACATGTCCTTCCCGCGGCTCCCTGCGCCCGCCCGGCGCGCGGCCCTGCGGGCGATGCTCGAGACCGGCGAGGTGATCGAGGTCGGCATCGAACCCGGCCCGGACGCCGCCGCCGCCACACCGCACCCCGGCCGGCGCTCCCCGCCCCTCCGATGGTACCTGCTGGCGGAGGACGTCCCGGCCCTGGAGGCCGCCTCCCGGCGCCGCAGGCCGTCCACCGGAACCACGTTGCTGGCGCCGTTCGACTCCCTGCTGTGGCACCGGGAGCGGGTGCTCCGGTTGTTCGACTTCGACTACCGCGTCGAGATCTACGTCCCGGCGCAAAAGCGCAGGTACGGTTACTATGTCCTCCCGATCCTGCACGACGGCCGGATGATCGGCCGACTCGACGCCAAGAACCACCGTGCGGAACGCCGCCTCGAGGTCCGCAGCCTGCATTTCGAACCCGGGTTCGGTCGGGTACCGGAGGTCGGCCGGGGCGCAGGACGGGCCCGGGCGGGCGCCGCGGACGTGGACCCGGCACTGGCCGGCCTGGCCGGCGCGCTGCACTCGCTGCGGGAATTCCTGGGCGCGGACCGCGTCAGCCTGGGCGCGGCTTGTGCCGGGGCGTGGAGCCCGGCCCTGCGGACGCACCTTCGCGCGGCGCCGACCGGGCCCCGGCCGGATGCCCGTGATCTGCCGGGCGAATGAGCGTGGAGGGACCGGTGCCTGATCCGTGGAACCAGGGGGAGCCGAAGGTGCGCATCGCCATCACCCGCGAGATCAGCGCGGCGCTGGCACGCTGCGAGCTGACCCACCTCGAGCGGCGGGAAATCGACCTGCCCCTGGCCCGGCGGCAGCATGCCGACTACGAACGCGCCCTGGAATCGCTGGGCTGCCGGGTGGTCCGGCTGCCGCAGGACCCCGATCTCCCCGACTCGGTGTTCGTGGAGGACGTCGCGGTGGTGCTCGGGGAGCTGGCGGTGCTGACCCGCCCGGGCGCCCCGAGCCGACGCGGCGAAACCCCGGCGGTGGAGGCGGCGCTGCGTCCGTACCGCCGGCTGCGGCGGATCGAGGAACCCGGCACCCTGGACGGGGGCGATGTGCTGGTCGTGGGCCCGCACGTCTACGTGGGGGACACCGGCCGGACCAACCGCGCGGGTTTCGTGCAGCTGCGCGACCTGCTGGGGCCGCTGGGCTATTCGGTCGCGCGGGTCGCGGTGCGCGGCTGCCTGCACCTGAAATCGGCCGTCACCCGCGTGGCGCGCGACCTGCTGCTGCTCAACCCCGAACGCGTGGAGGCGGAGGCCTTCCCGGGCCTGCGCGCGGTAGCCGTGGACCCGGAGGAGCCGGCCGCGGCCAACGCGCTGCTGGTGGGAGGCTCGGTGATCTTCCCCGGGGAGTTTCCGAGGACACGGGGGCGACTGCAGGAGGCGGGCGTGGACGTGGTCACGGTGGCCGCCTCGGAGCTGGCCAAGGCGGAAGGCGCGGTTACCTGCTGCAGCCTGGTCCTTGAAATCCCGGCCACTTCCGCGCCGATTTGAGGCCCCGCGGGCGCTCAACACTCCGCCGGGCGGGCGCGGACGATCTCAGCCGGCGCTCACCATTCCACCGGCCAGGCGCAGGCGGCCTCAGCCGGCGCTCACCACTCCACCAGGTAGGTACAGCTGGTCCCCCCGGTCTCGCGGCAGCTTGCAGCCGGGTCATGCCGCACCAGCGGGTTGGTGCCCGGCGGCGCGAACTTGGCGACGGTGCGTTCGACGATGCCGAGGTCGAATGAGCACGGGTAGGGATTGTCGCACACGACCCGCCCCGAGCGGGCGCCCAGCAACTCGAAATGGTAGCTGCCGACCTCGCCACCGCGGTGGTTCATGTGATAGGCCACGTCGATCGAGGTGAGCGCGGCGGGGATGGAATTGACCTCCGGCGGCCAGATGGCCGTGTCCGGGATCCTCCGTCCGATGGCGCGCAGCGTCGCCGGGCCGGTCTTCTCGGCGATCTCGCGGAACGCGTCCAGCCAGGACTGCTGCAGATACCACTTCGAGGCGTCCGGGGCTTCGATGCCGTGATTGGCCAGGATCCGGGCACCGATGCCGCCCAGGTCCGCCAGTTCGCTCACCACCGCATACACCGCCGACCCGTTGACTTCGACCGCGGGCGAAAAGGCACGGAACTTGGCCACGCTTCGACCTCCTTGGGGAATCGCCGGCCCGCGGGCCGGGCGAAGGGAGGAAGGGACGACGCACGCCGGACCGGCGCGGGGAGGCCGATGCCGGCCCTGCGACGGGATGCACGAGAGCCTAGCGTACTTCCCCGGCGGCATCCAGACCCCATCTCCCGGCTGTTTCTGCCGGCCCCGATTCTGCCAGCCCCGATCCCCTGGATCCAAACCGCTGACGCCCAGACCGCTGACCCTCGCGCACCGCCTCCCCATGGCCTAGAATGGCGACGTGGATTCCACTCCGAGCGTCGATTCCCAGGGCGTCACTCTCCGCATCGTGATCCGGCTGTGGTGGCCGCTGGCCGCCAGCTGGCTGCTCATGGGCTTCGAGCTGCCGGCAGTGAGCGCGGTGATGGCACGCCTGCCGCATTCCACCGTCAGCCTGGCGGCCTACGGCGGGGTGGTGTTCCCGCTGGCGCTGCTCATCGAGTCCCCGATCATCATGCTCCTGTCCGCCTCCACGGCGCTCTCGCGCGACTGGCAGTCCTACCGGGTGGTGCGGCGGTACATGTACCTGGCGGGCGGAGCCACCACCCTGTTCCACGCCCTCGTCGCCTTCACGCCGCTGTTCGACCTGGTGGTTGGCGGTCTGCTCCACCCGCCCGCCGAGGTGTTGGGGCCGGCGCGCCTGGGACTGCAGATCATGCTGCCCTGGACCATGTCCATCGCGTACCGGCGCACGCAGCAGGGCGTGCTGATCCGCGCGGGCCGCTCCCGGGCGGTCGGCATCGGCACCGGCATCCGGCTGGCCGCCAACTGTGTGGTCCTCGCCGTCGGGTACTACGTCGGCCATGTTCCGGGCATCGTGGTGGGCACCCTGGCGGTGGCCGCCGGGGTGATGAGCGAGGCCGTCTACGCGGGTTTCACGGTGCAGGCGGTGCTGCGCGACCAGGTGCGCCGGGCTGCACCGCAGGCCGTGCCGCTCACCATGCCGGCATTCCTGAAGTTCTTCCTGCCCCTGGCGCTTACCCCGCTGATCCTGTTCCTAGCCATGCCCATCGCCAGCGCCGCCGTGAGCCGCATGCCCCGGGCTCTCGAGTGCCTCGCGGCGTTCCCGGTGGTCAGCGGGCTGGTGTTCACCCTGCGTAGCCTGGGGTTCGCGTTCAACGAAGTCGTGGTGGCGCTGCTGGAGCGGCCCGGGGCGGTGCCGGCGCTCCGACGTTTCGCCGTCGGCCTCGCCCTGGCCACCACCGGGGCCCTGACGGCGGTGGCCCTCACTCCGCTGGCACACCTGTGGTTCTCGCACATCTCGGCGCTGCCCCCGGCGCTGGGCGAGCTGGCCCGCGCGGGGCTGGGGGGGGCTCTGCTCATGCCGGCATTCAGTGCCCTGCAGAGCCTGTACCAGGGCACGCTGGTGCACGTGCGCAGCACCCGCGGCATCACCGAGTCGGTGGTGGCCTACCTGGCGGTGTCCAGCATGCTGCTGGCCGCGGGTGTGGTCACGCAGCGCTTCGCCGGGCTGCCGGTGGCCATGGCGGCGATGTCCGTGGGCACTGCGGCCCAGGTCCTGTGGCTGCGCGCCCGCGCCCGGCCCCACCTGCGGGGGCTGCAGTGGAAGGGCCCACCCGCCGAGGTGCTGCCGCTGTTTCCGGCGCAGGCCCCGGATGTTTGATCTGCTACTATGCGCGGAATCGGCCGCACCTCGCGGGGCACACGGTCCCGATCCCCTGACGGAGGAACCCATGATGCGAACCACCCGAACCAGACCCTTCCGCGGGCCGGCTCTTGCCGCGGTCCCGGCCCTGCTGATCCTGGTCGCACTCGCGGCCCTGCCCGTGCGCAGCGCGGCGCAGTCGGCATCGGCCATGACGCGACCGCTGATGTTCGGCGTGGGCGGGGGAGTGACCGTGCCGGTCTCCGACGTGAAGTCCGCGTTCAAGACCGGGATGAACCTCAAGGCGTTCGCGCGTCTCAAGGTGCCGGGCCTGCCGTTCTCCGCCCGCGCCGAGGTGGGGCTGCAGCGCTTCAATCTGGACAGCGCCAGCGTGCACGTTTCCGGGGACCAGCAGTTGATCTCGGGGCTGGCGATGGCCCAGTGGGACTTCATTTCGCTCGGGCCGGTGCACCCCTATCTGATCGCCGGACTGGGGGCCTACAGCGTGAAGACCTCGCACGAGGGCGAGGGCGAAGGATCCGAAACCAGCACCCGGTTCGGGATCAACGGAGGAGCGGGAGTGACCGTGGCCCTGGGGCGTATTTCGCTGTTCGCGGAGGGGCGGGTGGACAACGTCTACACGGACCGGGGGGTGATCGACACCAAGACCATCCGGTACGTCCCGGTCACCTTCGGGATCCTGTTCTAGCCCATGGAGAGGGGCGGCCGAATGGCCGCCCCTCGCTGGGGCCGCGCCCGAAGATCGCTCGACAGAACGGGCGCTCGCGCTGGCCCCAGGTGGCTGGAGTCCGCCGTCCCCCGATCCGCGCGACGCGGCGCCCGGCGCCGTGCCGACAGGGAGGGGGATGGCGGCGCGATATACTTGCCACGGAACAGATTCCGGGGTGCATGCCGGAGCCTGCACCACGGTGGACGGGGGCACAGTCGGACTGCTCTTTCCCCGTAAGAGCCAATTCCGGTGCCGTCGGTGCCGCGCGCCCGGGCGCGCCATGGCCTGGGTCGACCCCCCGGGTCTTTCGCCTGAGCCCCTTCGCCTGTTCGATCCGCCCCCGCCTCTGCTACACTGCGCCGGTTCGGAAACAGGAGCCACGTCCACGCGCCGCCGGCCCGCGCCGGACGCATGCGCGGCGGGAAATCCGGGCGGCCGTAACGGCGGCCGCCCTGGGGAGCAGGAGGAGGGAGAATGCGGGACCATTTCGACGTCATCATCCTCATCGGGCGGCCGGCGGCCGGCAAGAGCGAGGTCATCGACTACCTGAAGAAGGCCTCCGACGACGACCGCCGGAAGCGCTTCCACATCGCGCCCTTCGAGGAACTGGACGACTTCCTGTACGTCTGGGAGACGTTCGAGGTCGATGATATTCTCGAAAGGAACGGCAAGGAGCGGCTGCTGACCACGAAGGACTACTACTTCAAGGACCCCTTCGTGTGGAACCTGTACATCGAGCGGCTGGACCTGGAATACCGCAAGAAGCTGGCTCGGGACCCGGCCTATCACGACAGGCACACCACCATCATCGAGTTCGCGCGCGGCGGGGAGAAGGGCTTCGAGGAGGCGTTCTCCTACCTGGGCGAGGAAGTGCTCAAGCGCGCGGGCATCGTGTACATCCAGGTGTCCTACGAGGAGTCGTGCCGCAAGAACCGCCGCCGGTTCCGTCCCGACCAGGCCGACAGCATCCTGTTCCACTCGCTGCCGGACGAGAAGATGGACTACTACTACAAGGTCAACGACTGGGACAAGCTGGCGCCGGGGCTCAACGGCTTCATCAACATCAAGGGCCACCAGGTGCCCTACTCGGTGTTCCCCAACGAACCGGAGAAGACCGACGATCCGGCCAAGCTGGGCCCCGCCCTCGAGGACACCTTCGGGCGGCTGTGGGAGCAGATGAAGAAGCGGAAGTAGCCCCGGCGGATCCGGCGAAAGCGACGAGGGGGCGGGCCATGCCCGCCCCCTCGTCGTTGCGCCCCGCGCGCCCCGGGGTGCCGGACCATGGGTGCCGGCGGCGGCCGGGCGGCGGAGCGCACGGGCGCCCCCGCCGTCGCGGGCGCCTCAGGCCTCCCGCGTGCGGGCCAGCTCCGCGGTGCGCAGCTTCTCGGCGCGGGTCAGGAAGTACACCGCCACCAGGATGAACAGCACCGAGACCCAGTCCTGCGCGGAGGGGAACTTGGAGCCGGGGAAGAACATCCACAGCAGCAGGGTGGCCGCGGTGCCCGCCAGGAGCGAGGTCAGCCGGTTGACCAGCCCCGCGAAGGTGGCGGTGCGGCCCTTGAACATGAAAATGAACACCGAGAAGAACGCCACCGCCCCGTACGGCACGCCCGAGAGGATGGGGAGGAGGTCGGGGTGGTGCACCGCGTCGCGGAAGTCCACCAGGCGCCGGTCCACCCAGCCGAACCAATCCGGGGAATGGTAGAAGAAGAAACCCAGCGCCAGCATGCTCAGGCTGGCGAAGATCTGCTCCACCGCGAGGAAGCCCTGGTTGTCCAGTTTCACGCCCTTGCCCCGGGTGTTCTTGTAGTAGTTCATGATGTAGATGCGGATGGCGTAGGCGGCGATGTAGAGCCCCATGATGATCAGCGCCGGGGCGGAGCGCAGGAAGTCGAAATGGTCCCTGCCCAGCGCCGAAGCCAGGCCCAGCGGCTTCGCGACGTGCCACCCGCGCTGCTCCAGCGAACCGACGAGCGGCAGCAGGAGCACATTGGTGGAGACCGCGAGCAGCGCGAACACCACCGCCCAGTTTTCCTCGGCGTAGACCCGCTTGCGCAGGATCCCCTGGCGGATCTGGAGCTCGTCCACCAGCCTGCTGATCACGATGATGCTGCCGCGCATGATGACCATCGCCACCATCACCGAAATCGGCAGCGTGTACATGAGCGTGGTGGTGGGGATCACCACCGCGGTGCAGATGCCCGAGGGCAGGATGTAGAGCACCTCGCTGGGGAAGCTCACCGGGCCCCAGCGCACCATGCGGTTCGACTTGAGCCGGAACCAGCCCAGCAGGAACACCACTGCCAGGGCGAACACGCTGCCGCCCAGGGTGTTGTTGAAGAGGTAGTCGATGTCGGTGAGCTTCGGCGAACGGAGGGCGGTGAAGTACTTCACCAGGACGCCGGTCAGGACGTAGAAGCCGAAGTAGCCGAAGCAAAGCTGCAGGAGACGACCGGTGCTCCCGGCGGTGGTTTTCCACATGCGAGGATCCCCCTGATCCAACCCTGCGCGCGTAGGCCGCCGCGATGGCGGTCCCGCGCGGGACTGCCGCTCGCGGCCCGTCCCGCGGCTCCGCGCAGCGCATGCGATCGTGTAACACTCGCGTAACACGGGATGACTGTCAAGGCCAAGCTATGCTCCGGCTTGCTCTTCGGGCGGTCCGGGCCTACTCTTGCCGCTCGGCCCCCGCGGTTCGCGCGGAGGGTGCGTCGACCACGGGGAGCGGCCGGGGCCGCGGGAGGATTCGCATGCGAGACAGCATCGGGGCGAACCGGCTGGCCGGAGCGGCATTGGCCATCGCGATCGCGGCCTTCGTCGCGCCCGCGGCCTCCGTCGCAGCCGCGGCCTCTGGTGCGCCCGCCACGGCCATCCCACCGGGGGAGCCCGCCTTCGCGAACCTGGAGCGCAGGGCGATCGGCCGTCTTGCGGCTTCCGACCCCGTCGCCGCCTCCATGGCCGGGCTGCACGAGTACGACGGCCTGCTGCCCGACTACGCCCCGGCCGCCGTCCGCCGCGACGCGCGGGCCCTCGGGGCCCTGTGGCGCGAGGTGCGCGCCATGCGGCCGTCGGACCTCTCGCGCGAGCGGCGGCTCGACCGCGAGCTGCTGGCCGGCCTGCTGGAGGCCCGTCTGCGGGTGCTGGAAGTGGAGCGCGCCCACGTCCATTCCCCCGCCATGTACGCCACCGTGGTGCAGACCGCGGTGGAGGTCCTGCTGGTGCATCCCTACGGGCCGCGCGAGCGCCAGGTGCGGCTCATGATCGCGCGCCTGCACGCCGTGCCCCGGCTCCTGGGGCAGGCCAAGGCCAACCTCGCCCGCCCGCCGGCGCTGGGTTGCGCCATCGCCGACCGCCAGCTGCAGGAATTCCCTTCGCTGCTGCAGGCCTCGCTGCCGCGATGGGCCGGGGGCGCCCCGAAGGCTCTGCGAGACAGCCTGCAGGCGGCCATCGTGGCGGCGTCCGACGGCATTTCCGGATACCGGGAGAAGCTGGATGACCTCGGGGAGCAGGGAGGGAACGACTACGCCCTGGGCGAGGCGAACTACACCTGGCGGCTCCGCCACGTCTTCGGCCTGGACCTGGACGGTCCGCGGCTGGCTGAGCTGGGGGAACGCTGGTTCGGCGAGATCCGGGCCGGGATGGCGTCGCTCGAAGCCCGTCGCCGCGAGTTGAACGTGACCGACCCGCCGCCCGTCCGGGCGCCACAGGGTTTCACCCGCGAACAACTGCTGGCTTCCTACCGCGCCGAAGTGGACTCCATGCGCGAGTTCGTGCGCCGGCGACGGCTGGTGACCATTCCCGCCGACATCGGACCGATGGTGCTGGTGCCCACGCCCGCGAGCATGCGCGCCACCACCCCGGGCCAGGCGATGCAGCCGCCGCTGCCGCTGGACACCACCACCGTCAGCACCTACTACCTGGGCAGCGCGCTGCCCGACACGCTGACCCCGGCCAACCGGGACAATCTGTACAACGGCATGCTCAACCGCCGGCTGCGCGGCGGCGCGCTGCACGAGGGCTACCCGGGGCATCATCTGCAGCTCAGCATCGCCAAGCGCCGCGGCTCGCTCACGCGCCGCTTCTGCCAGGACAACACCCTGGTGGAAGGCTGGGCGCTCTACTGCGAGGAGCTGATGGGACGCCACGGGGTCTATGGCTCCGACAGCCTCCGGTGGCTGCCCCGCGTGCTCGGCGGCATGCGCTTCCGGGCGGCGCGGGTGCTGATCGACGCGAAGCTGCACTGCGGGCGCATGACCTACGAGGAAGCGGTGGTCCTGATGAAGGGCGTGAGCCGCGACACCTCCACGGTGGCCTCGGAAGTGTCGCGCTACGTGATCGACCCCACGCAGCCCATGAGCTACCTGCTGGGCAAGAGCATGATCCTGGCGCTCAAGGACGAGGTGCGCCGCCGCGAGGGCCGCGCCTTCTCGGAGCGCAAGTTCCACGACCGGCTGCTATCCTACGGTTCCATCCCGGTGGCCTGGATCGCCCGCGACTGGATCGGGCGGGTCCCGGCGCCGGACCGGATCCGCGACCTTACGCCCATGGGAGCCACCGCCAAATGAGCTCGACCTTCGGACGCGTCCTGCGCGTCACCACCTTCGGCGAGTCCCACGGCCCCGCGCTGGGCGGGGTGGTGGAGGGCGTGCCCAGCGGCCTCCCGCTCCGCTGCGAGGACCTGCAGCGCGACCTGGACCGCCGCCGGCCCGGCCAGAGCGCCGTCACCACGCAGCGCCAGGAGGCGGACCGCGTGGAGATTCTCTCGGGTGTGTTCGAGGGCATCACCACCGGCACGCCGGTCGGCTTCCTGGTCCGCAACCAGGACGCGCAGTCGAAGGACTACGACGCCATCCGCGAGGTGTTCCGGCCGGGACACGCGGACTTCTCGTACTTCGTGAAGTACGGGCATCGTGACCACCGCGGCGGCGGGCGCGCCTCGGGCCGCGAGACTCTGTGCCGCGTGGCCGCCGGAGCCATCGCCCGGCGCATGCTGGAGCCCGAGGGGGTGGCGGTGCAGGCGTACACCACCCGCATCGGCAACATCGAGGCGGTCCGCCGCGACTACGAGGAGGCGGAGCGCAACGTGGTGCGCGCACCCGACGCCGAAGCCGCCGCGCGCATGGCCGAACTGCTGGTCACGCTGCGCGAGGAGGGCGACTCGGTGGGCGGGATCGTGGAGGTGGTGGCGCGAAACGTGCCCGCGGGGCTCGGGGACCCGGTGATGGACAAGCTCGACGCGGTGCTGGCCATGGCCATGATGTCCATCGGGACCATCAAGGGCGTCGAGATCGGCGACGGGTTCGAAGCCACGCGGCTGCGCGGCTCGCAGGCCCACGACGCGATGGACGCCTCGGGCTTCCGGTCCAACCACGCCGGCGGGATCCTCGGCGGGATCAGCACCGGCCAGGACATCGTGATGCGCCTAGCGATCAAGCCCACGTCCTCGCTGCGGGTGCCGCAGGCGAGCGTGGACACCGCGGGCCGGGAAATCACCGTGGTCACCGAGGGGCGACACGACCCGTGCGTGTGCCCGCGCGTGGTCCCCGTGGCGGAGGCCATGATGGCCCTCACGCTGGCCGACGCGTGGCTGGTGCAGAAGACGGTCCGCGCCCTGGGCTAGATCCGCGCATGCGGATCTTCCCCCGGCGGGTCGCGGCGATTGCCTTCGCGCGCGCCGGAGCGTGGCGCCCGATGTGCCCGCCGGAGCCCAATTGACTGTGAAACCACGGCGTGCCACCTTGACAGCGCGGCCGGATGCCGGGTATTCTTATATGAACGAAGGAGCTTGGAAATACGATGCGGAACTCGTCCGGCTACGGCTACACCTATTTTGCCTGGTGGCACCTCCCGGTGGGGGCTGCACGGTAGCCGAAGGTTTTCCACACCGTGTACTCGACCCACCTGGGCAAGGTTCAGGTGGGTTTTTCACTTTCCCGGCGCGCGCCGGGAGACGGAGCCCGACGACATGGTCATCGTGATGCGCCCCGACTGTTCCCGTGAGGACGTCCTGCGCGTGGAGGCGCGCCTCGCCGCGATGGGGCTGCACCTGTTCCGTTCCGAGGGCGCGCTCAAGACCGTCATCGGCGCCCTGGGCGACACCAAGTCGGTGGACCCCCGGGACTTCGAGGTCATGCCCGGAGTGGTGGAAGCCCACCGCGTCACCGAGCCCTTCAAGCTGGCCAGCCGCACCTTCCATCCCGAGAACAGCGTGATCCGCGCGGGCGAGGCCCTGGTGGGCGGGCCCGAGGTGATCCTGATGGCCGGGCCGTGCACCGTGGAGAGCGAGGCGCAGACCATGTCCGCCGCGGAGAGCGTGGCGGCCGCCGGCGCCAAGATCCTGCGCGGCGGCGCGTTCAAGCCGCGCAGCTCCCCGTATTCGTTCCAGGGCCTGGGGGAGGAGGGCCTCAAGATCCTGCGCCGCGCCGGCGACCGCTTCGGCCTGGCCGTGATCAGCGAGGTGATGGACCCCAGCCAGATCGGGCTGATGCTGCCCTACATTGACATCTTCCAGGTGGGCGCGCGCAACATGCAGAACTTCGCGCTGCTGCGGGAGCTGGGCAAGGCGCGCAAGCCGGTGCTGGTGAAGCGCGGGCTCTCCGCCACCATCGAGGAATGGCTGATGTCGGCCGAGTACGTGATGGCCGGCGGCAACCACGACGTGATGCTGTGCGAGCGCGGCATCCGCACCTTCGAGCCCTACACCCGCAACACCCTAGACATCTCCGCCATCCCGGTGATCCACAAGCTGTCACACCTGCCGATCATCGTGGACCCCAGCCACGCCATCGGGATCCGGGCCAAGGTGCCGCCGCTGGCCATGGGGGCGGTGGCCGCCGGCGCGGACGGGCTGCTGATCGAAGTCCACCCGGACCCCGACACCGCGCTGTGCGACGGCGCGCAGTCGCTGTTCCCGGGCCAGTTCGCCGAACTGGCCGACAAGTTGCGGGTGATCGCCCCCGCAGCGGGCCGCACCCTGGCACCCCGGCCGCGCGGCACACGCGCGGCGGGGCCCGGCGCCGCGGGCAGCAAGCCGTCCTCCAGCCGCATCGCCTGAGCGGCCCGCGCAGCCTGGGTCCGCATCCACGATTTCCGCGTCTCTTGTGGGAACTTCGCCGCCCGTGACGCCCGAAGGCGCGGGTGGGATCTACTTCGTGGGGCCGGACAGGCCGGCGGGCGCTGCCGGGCCGGCGGGATCCGCCGGGTTCGTGGGAAGCGCCGGGTTCGCGGCGCTCGCGGGACCGGGAGCCCCGGTCTGCGGCCCGGAGGCGTCCGGGGCCGGCGGCGCTCCGGCGACACCTTCGCGCGCGGCCCGCTGTTCCTCGAGGATGGTGGTCAGCTGCGGCAGGGAGCTCTCCGGGGGCGGCAGCACCGGCGCGAGCGAACGGTGGGGCGGCGCGGGATCCACGCTGGTCGCGTTCTGGACCTCGGTGCTGATGTCGGCCATCGCGCGACGGAACTCCCGGATCCCCGCACCCATGGACCGGGCCAGGTCGGGGATCCTCTTGGCGCCGAAGAGCAGGAGGATGGCCAGCACGATGATCAGGGCTTCGCTGCCGCCGATGTCGAACATCTCGAGACTGCTCCGTGGTGAGTGGGGTGCCGCGACCGGTTCCGGGGCCGAGCCTAGCACGGCGCGCCCAACTTGACATCGGGCAGGGAATTGCTAGATTTCCCCCGAATCACTTTCAGGGCGATTAGCTCAGCTGGTTAGAGTACCTGCTTGACATGCAGGGGGTCAGTGGTTCAAGTCCACTATCGCCCACCACTTGCCTGCCCCGGCCCGGAGCGCCGTCGCCGCAGCAACCGGCGGACGGGGTGCCGGGCCTCTTCGTAAGGCAGCCCCGGGAGGTCTCGTGCAGCAGACGTTCAAGAACCCGCGCGAGGAGCAGCTGTACCGCATCCGGCACAGCTGTGCGCACGTGATGGCCACCGCCGTCACCGAGCTGTTCCCCGAGACCAAGGTCGCCGGCGGCCCGCCGGTGGACGACGGCTTCTACTACGACTTCGCGCGTCCCACGCCGTTCACGCCCGAGGACCTCGAGAAGATCGAGGCCCGGATGCGCGAGATCGTCAAGGCCGACCAGCCGTTCGAGTACATGGAGGCCGCCCGCGACGAGGCGCTGAAGCGCTTCGAGGGCCAGGGCGAGCGCTACAAGCTGCACTTCATCCACGAGATCCCGTCGGGGGAGAAGGTCACCTACTACAAGAACGGTCCCTTCCTGGACCTGTGCCGCGGTCCGCACGTGGAGAGCACCGGGCGCATCCCGGCGTTCAAGCTCACCCGGCTGGCCGGCGCCTACTGGCTGGGCGACGAGAAGAACGAGATGCTCCAGCGCATCTACGGCACCGCGTGGGACAGCCCCGAGGCGCTGGCCGACTATCTCCACCGCCTGGAGGAGGCCGCGCGACGCGACCACCGCAAGCTGGGCCGGGAGCTCAACCTGTTCTCCATCCACGAGGACGTCGGCGGCGGGCTGGTGCTGTGGCACCCCAAGCTGGGCATGGTGCGCCACCTGATCGAGACCTTCTGGAAGGACGAGCACCTCAAGCGCGGCTACCAGCTGGTGTACACCCCCCACATCGCCAGCGAGAAGGTCTACCAGACCTCCGGGCACCTGGAGAATTACGCGGATCTCATGTACGGCGCGATGGACATCGAGGGCCAGCCCTACCGGGTGAAGCCCATGAACTGCCCCGCGCACATCAAGATCTTCCAGACCCGCAAGTGGAGCTACCGTGACCTGCCGGTGCGCTACGCCGAATTGGGCACGGTGTACCGCTACGAGCGCTCCGGCGTGCTGCACGGAATGCAGCGGGTGCGGGGCTTCACCCAGGACGACTCCCACATCTTCTGCACCCCCGAGCAGCTTCCGGCCGAGATCGAAGGGGTGCTGGAGCTGATGGACACCCTGCTCAAGGCGTTCGGTTACGAGTACAAGGTGTTCCTGGCCACGCGCCCGAAGGACCACTACCTGGGCACCGACCAGGAGTGGGACCTGGCCACCGCCGCGCTGGTGAGCGCCCTGGATCGCCGGGGCCTGCCCTACGAAGTGGACGAGGGCGGGGGCGCCTTCTACGCCCCCAAGATCGACGTGAAGCTCACCGACGCCATCGGCCGCGAGTGGCAGTGTCCCACCATCCAGGTGGACCTGAACCTGCCCAAGCGCTTCGACGTCACCTACACCGCGGCCGACGGCAAGGACCACGAGGTGATCATGGTCCACCGGGCGCTGCTGGGCTCCATGGAGCGCTTCGTGGGCAACTACATCGAGCACGTGGCCGCGGAGTTCCCGGTGTGGCTGGCGCCGGTGCAGGCCATGATCCTGCCCATGAACGACGACCTGCTGCCGTATTCGGAGGGCGTGGCGACGGAGCTGCGGGCGCAGGGACTGCGGGTGGAAATCGACCGCCGGCCCGAGAAGATCGGCCACAAGATCCGCGACGCGGAGCTGCAGAAGGTGCCCTACATGCTGGTGGTGGGCAAGCGGGAGGCGGAGGCCGGCCAGGTCTCGGTGCGCCACAAGCGCCGGGGCCAGGAGGGGGTGACCACCCCCGCCGAGTGGGCGAAAAAAGTCCTTGCCGAGGTTGCGGCGAAGGCCTAGTATTCCTTGATGTCTCGCGGCGAAGCCGTTGAGGCACTTGAAAGTAGGGCCCGGGCGCGGCGCGCGCCGGAGGAGCCCTCACCCCCGGGCGCCTGGACGCCTTCAGGGTTCGAATCATCGACAGCGATGGATTTGGACTGGAACGCCCGTGGGCGAGGGGTAGGACTACCCTCGCCCTTTTGTTTTCCCCGGCTGCGCTCCCCGCCGGGGCCACCCCGAGCAGGAGGTACTGCCCATCGCCAAACAAGCCGAAGTGCGCATCAACGACCGCATCCGGGTCCCGCAGGTCCGGGTGGTCGGTGCCGACGGCCAGCAGGTCGGCCTTCTCCCCACGTACGAAGCCCTGGAAATGGCGCGCAGCGCGGGGCTGGACCTGGTGGAGGTTTCGCCCACGTCGCGTCCCCCCGTGTGCCGCATCATGGACTACGGGAAATTCAAGTACGAGCAGAGCAAGCGGACGCGCAAGGCGAAAAAGCACCAGCACGTGACGCGCATGAAGGAAGTCAAGCTCCGTCCGAAGGTCGAGGAGCACGACTACCTGTTCAAGGTGAACCACGCGCGCCAGTTCCTCTCGGAGCGGGACAAGGTGAAGGTCTCGCTCACGTTCCGGGGACGCGAGCTCGCGCACCAGGAACTCGGCCACAAGATCATCCAGCGCGTCGCCGCCGACCTGGCCGACGTGGGCCAGGTGGAGATGCCGGCGCGCATGGAAGGCAGGATTCTCGTCATGGTCCTGATCCCCAAGCCGGGGCTCAAGCCCAAGCCGCGCGAAGGCGAAGGCGAGCACGCGGAGGCGCCGGCGGCGGTGCCGGCGAGGCCCGCGGCGCCGAAGCCGGAGTAATCCAGAAGGAAGGTTCGATCATGCCCAAGATGAAGTCCAACCGCGCGGCGGCGAAACGTTACCGCGTGACCGGCACCGGCAAGGTGGTGCGCAACCAGGCCCGCAAGCGCCACCTGCTGACCTCGAAGACCTCGAAGAACAAGCGCCAGTTGGGCGGTTCCGTCGTCCTGAAGCCGGGCGACGCGAAGCGCGCGCGTCGGCTGCTGGGAATGTAAGGGGAGAAGACCATGCCGAGAGCCAAAACCGTTGTCCCGGGCCGCGCCAAGCGCCGCAAGGTGCTCAAGCAGACCAAGGGCAACTTCGGGGGCCGCAGCCGCCTCTACCAGACCGCGCGCGAGACGCTGTTCCGCGCCCTGCGCTACTCCTACGAGCACCGTCGCACCAAGAAGCGCGAGTTCCGCGCCCTGTGGATCCAGCGCATCAACGCCGCCGCACGGATGAACGGGATCACGTACAACGCGCTGATCCACGGCCTGCGCCTGGCCAACGTGGAGATCGACCGCAAGATCCTGGCCGAGCTCGCGGTGAAGGACGCCGCCGGGTTCACCCAGCTGGTCGAAGTGGCCCGCTCCGCCCACGCCTGATCCCGATGCCGGCGAGCGTCCTCGACCAGGCGGAAGACCGGGTCCGGGCGGCCCTCGACGGGCTGCTCGCCGACCCCGCCCGCGGTTGGGATGAACTGGACGCTGCGGTGGAGGCGCTGGCGGGCGCGGGCTCGCAGGCGCTGGCCGCCGCCGGCGACGCCCCCGGGCTGGACCTGGTGGAGCTGCGCCTGATGAAGCAGAAGGGCGTGCTCAACCTGCTGTTGCGCTCGGTGGGCCAGCTTCCCCCGGACCAGCGCAAGCGGTTGGGCGCGCTGGCCAACCGCTGCCGGGGCGCCTGGACGGGCGCGGTGGAGGAACGCCGCGCGTCGCTCGGAAGCTCCGCCGCGGGCGGACGGCCCGCCTTCGACGTCACCCTGCCCGGCCGCCGGTTCTTCACCGGGCGGCCGCACATCCTGAACCAGGTCCGCGACGAGATCGTGGAGATCTTCCTGGGCATGGGCTTCTCCACCGCGGAGGGGCCCGAGGTCGAGGACGACCACCACAATTTCTCCGCGCTCAACTTCGGCCCGCACCACCCCGCGCGCGACGCCCACGACACGCTGTTCGTCGAGGGCGGCTCGCTGCTGCGCACGCACACCTCGCCGGTGCAGATCCGGGTGATGGAGAGCCGCCAGCCGCCGCTGCGGATGCTGTTCCCCGGCCGCGTGTACCGGGCCGAGCAGCTGGACGCCACCCACGCGGCGGAATTCCACCAGATCGAGGGACTGTACGTGGACCGCGGGGTCTCCATGGCCCACCTCAAGGGCACCCTGTCCGCGTTCGCCCGCCGCTTCCTGGGCGAGGCCACCCGCACCCGCTTCCGCCCCTCGTACTTCCCGTTCACCGAGCCCAGCGGCGAGATGGACGTGTCGTGCATCCTCTGCGGCGGGACCGGGCGCGCCGGCACGCCCGAGGCACCCGCGCGCTGCGGGGTGTGCAAGGGCTCGGGCTGGATGGAGATCCTGGGCTGCGGCATGGTGCACCCGAATGTCTTCCGGTCCGTGGCGATCGATCCCGAGGAGTGGACCGGGTTCGCGTTCGGGATGGGCTACGACCGGATCGCGATGCTCCGGCACGCGATCCCCGACATTCGCTACTTCCTCGAGAACGACCTGCGGTTCCTCGAACAGTTCTAGGACACGACCATGCTCCTCTCGTACCAGTGGCTGAAGGAATGGGTGCCCACGGCGCCCCCGCCCGACCGGCTCGCGGAGCTGCTCACCGCGCGCGGCTTCCCGGTGGACTCGGTGCAGCCCCGCGCGCGTTTCTCGGGCGTGATCGTGGGCAAGGTGGTGGAGCGCGCCCCGCATCCCAACGCCGACCGGCTGAGCCTGTGCAAGGTGGACACCGGCAGCGGCGTGCTGGAGATCGTGTGCGGCGCCCCCAACGCCCGGGCCGGCATCACCGTGGCGCTGGCGGTGGAGGGCGCGGTCCTGCCCGGCGGCGTGCTCAAGAAAAGCAAGATCCGCGGCGTGGTCTCCAACGGCATGATGTGCTCGGCCCGCGAGCTGGAGCTCTCCCAGGAGCACGCCGGGATCCTGGAATTGGACCCCTCGCTGCCCGCGGGCCAGGACTTCGCGAAGGCGGCCGGCCTGGACGACACGCTGCTCGAGGTGGACGTGAGCCACAACCGCGGCGACGCGCTGTGCGTGCGCGGCCTGGCGCGCGAGGTGGCCGCGGCGCTCGGCGTGGACCTGGTGTCGCCGCTGAAGCCGCTGCCCCCGGACGACGCCCCGCTGCCCGGGGTGGCCGCCGTGGAGATCGAGGATCCCGCCGACTGCCCGCGCTATGCGGCCCGCGTGGTGGAGGGCCTCACCGTGGGGCCGTCCCCGCAGTGGCTGCGCAGCCGCGTGGAGGCGCTGGGGATGCGCTCCATCAACAACGTGGTGGACGCCACCAACTTCACCATGCTGGAGCTGGGCCAGCCCATCCACGCGTTCGACCTCTCCAAGGTGCGCGGTGGCCGGCTGCGGGTGCGCCGCGCCCGCGCGGGAGAGAAGCTCCGCACGCTCGACGGCGTGGACCGCGAGCTGCCGCCCGAGGCGCTGCTGATCGCCGATGCCGAGGGCCCGCTGGCGCTGGCCGGGCTGATGGGGGGCGAGCCCAGCGAAGTCACCGCAGGCACGAACCGGGTGCTGCTGGAGAGCGCCACCTTTGGAGCCGCCCGAGTGCGGCAGGGGGCGCACAAGCTGCGGCTGGCCTCCGAGGCCGGGCGGCGCTTCGAGCGCGGCACGGACGTGGAGGCGGTACCGGAGGCTCTGGACCGCGTCGCGCAGCTGCTGGCCCAGGTGGCCGGCGGGCGCGTGCTGCCCGGAAAGCTGGACGCCTGGCCGGGCCGCTGCGAGCGCCGCCGCGTGGAGTTGCGCCCCGACCGGGCGCGCCGGATGCTGTCGCTCGACCTGGACCGCGCGGGGCTGGAGGCGCCGCTGCGGGCGCTCGGATTCGAAGTGGAGCCGGGCGCCGGGGAGGCCCCGCCGATCGCCGTGCGCGTGCCGGGGTGGCGAACCGACGTGACTGCCGAAATCGACCTGGTGGAGGAGATCGCCCGGCACGTCGGCTATGACTCGATTCCCGAGATTCCCGGCTCGGTCACCGCGATCTTCGGGTCGCGCCGGCCGGAGGAGATCTTCCGGGACCACCTGCGCGGGGCCCTGTTCGGACTGGGCTTCCACGAGGGGCAGTGCCCGTCCATGCTGGGCCCGGACGACCTGAAGCACGCCCCGGTGCTGCCACCCGAGGCGCGCCGGGAGCCCGTGGCGCTGGCCAACCCGCTGAGCCGGGAGTACTCGCTGCTGCGCCCGTCGCTGCTGCCGGGCCTGCTGCGCGCGGTGAGCCACAACGCGCGCCACGGCCGCCGCGACGTGCGGCTGTTCGAGCTCGGCCACGTGTTCCTGCGCTCCGACGGGCCTCTGCCCGACGAGCCGCTCACGCTGGGCCTGGCGCTGCACGGCGCGCGACACGCGTCCGGGTTCGGCCTGGGGGCGGACAGCGCGGATTTCCTCGATTTCAAGGGCATTCTCGAGGCCGCGCTGGGGGCGTTGCGCATTGACACGCCGCGCAGCGTGGCCTACGATGGGGCCGGATTCAGGCCGGGACGCGCGGCGGAGCTGCGCGCGGGAGAGGAGCGCCTGGGCTGGTTCGGCGAAGCCGATCCGGCCGCGCTCGAGCACCTCGAGATTCCAGGTGCCACCTTCCTCGCGGAGCTCGACGTCGCCGCCCTGGAGCGGGCCTCCAGGCCCGCGGGCCGCTTCCGCGACTGGCCGCGGTTCCCCGGGGTGAAGCGGGACCTGGCGTTCCTCGTGGACCTCGGAGCCGAGGCCGGAACGCTGGAGGACGCCATCGCCGAGGCCGCCGGTCCGCTGCTGAAGGCGGTCCGCCTGTTCGATGTGTACGCGGGGGAGAGGGTCGCGGCCGGGCTCAAGAACCTCGCGTTTTCGTTGGAATTCCAGAGCGCCGAGCGCACCCTTTCGGACGCCGAGGTGGACGCCGCGCTGACCCGCGTGGTGCGACGGCTGGAAGAGCGCCACGCCGCGCGGCTGCGGACCTGAAGCCGGCGCCCCGGGCGCAAGCCCAGAGGTGAACACACATGCAACAGGAGCTTCCCGCCATGGACCTCGAGCGGCTCGAAGGCCGCATCCAGCAGGCCGCCGAGCTTATCCAGCAGCTCCGCGCCGAGCGTGACGAGTTGCGGCGTTCCAGGGACGAGCTGGAAGCCAAGCTCCGGGTGACCGAGTCGGCCGCCAGCGGCGCCGACGAGCTCCGCAAGCGCAACCAGGACGCGGAATCGCGCCTGGCGAAGTTTTCCGAGGAACGTATCGCCCTGGCCCGCCGGGTCGAGCAGATGCTCGAAAAGCTGCGGGCGGTCGAGGAGGAGAAGACGGGCGTGCCGCATTAGCGGCTCCCGGCTCTCCCTTTCCAATACAGAAAGTTCCTGCGTCACCGGAACATTGTCGTGCCTGCGGGCGCGGCACGCTGCGGCTGCCGCCTTGGAGTTCGCGGACCGCTTGAGGAAGACGATCCACGATGCCGGAAAACACAAGAACCGTTCGCATCGAGGTTTTCGGCAACGAGTACAACATCCGCGGCCAGGCGGACCCCGAGTACATCACCCGCGTGGCCGCCTACGTGGACCAGAAGATGCGGGAGATCAACGAGCGGCTCGCGCTGCCCTCGCTCTCGCAGGTGGCCATCCTGGCCTCGCTGAACATCGCAGACGAGCTGTTCCGCGAGCGGGATGAACGGCAGCGCGCGACCCAGGAGGTCCGCGACCGCGCGGAACACCTGGAGGAACTGCTGGTGGCCACCCTCTCCGGCGCTCCGGCGGGCGCTGCGAAACGCGCGACCGCCCGGATCGACATGGAGCCTCAGGCATAAGGCCCGGACTTCCGAGGAGGACGAACGCCGGTCCGCAATCCGGATCGAAACGAGATTGAAAAGCCCTGCCGTGCCCGTGCTGGTACAGTGTCTTTGAGCCAACACTGATCGAGGATCGTCCTAACTCCGGCTGCGTAGTGGTGCCCGCCGCAAGGCGGGGGCGCGAACCAGCGGGGGGGATGCCCGCTTTTGGGGTATCTGGCTCAGGACCTTCACTCACGGCACACCGGCGGGGTTTTTCTTTTGCCCGCCGGACTGATCGCGGGGCTCCTGGACCCGGAGGGGTCTGACCTATGAATCCGACCATGATCTTGTATGGGGCGCTGGGGTTCGCTGTCGGCGCCCTCGTCTTTTATTTCGTCGGCTTCCTCGTCAGCCGCAACTTCGGGGAGAAGAGCCTGGCCAACGCCCGGCGCGACGCCCAGAAGCTGCTGGAGGACTCCACCCGGGAGGCCGAGACCCAGAAGCGCCAGGTGCTGCTGGAGGCCAAGGAGCACGCCTACCAGGCCAAGCAGCAGCACGAGAAGGACATGTCGCGCCAGAACGCCGAGATCGCCGCGCGCGAGAAGCGGCTGGACGAGCGCGAGAACAACCTGCTGCGCAAGGTGGACCTGCTGGAGAAGAAGGAGCGCACGCTGCGCACCGGCGAGAAGGACCTGGCCGTGCGGGAATCCGCCCTGGACAGCCGGCAGGCCGACCTCGACCGGCTGGTGCAGGAACAGAACGCCCGCCTGGAACGCATCGCCCACTTCACCGCCGAGGAAGCCAAGCAGCAGCTCATCGCCAACATGGAGAGCGAGGCGCGCCACGAGGCGGCCCGCCGCGTGGTCGAGATCCGTGAGACCGCCCAGCGCGACGCCCAGCGCGACGCGCGCAAGATCGTCACCCTGGCCATCCAGCGCTCCGCGGCGGAGCACACCGCGGAGAGCACCGTCTCGGTGGTGAACCTGCCCGGCGACGAGATGAAGGGCCGCATCATCGGGCGCGAGGGGCGCAACATCCGCGCCTTCGAGCGCGCCACCGGGATTGACGTGATCATCGACGACACTCCCGAGGCGGTGGTGATCTCGGGCTTCGACCCCATCCGGCGCGAGGTGGCCCGGCGCTCGCTCGAGCAGTTGATCGCCGACGGCCGGATCCACCCCGGACGGATCGAGGAAGTGGTCGAGAAGACCCGGCTGAAGCTCGACGAGGAGGTCCTCGAGACCGGCGAGCGCACCGTGCTGGACCTGGGCATCGCCGGGGTGCACCCCGAGATGGTGCGCCTGCTGGGCCGGCTGCGCTTCCGCACCAGCTACGGCCAGAACATCCTCGAGCACAGCAAGGAAGTCGCCCACCTGTGCGAGATCATGGCCTCCGAGATCGGCTTCGACAACCAGATGGCCAAGCGCGCCGGCCTGTTCCACGACATCGGCAAGGCCGTGGACCACGAGATGGAGGGCTCGCACCCGGCCATCGGCAAGAACCTGGGGGAGAAGTACGGCGAGCCCGGCCCGGTGGTGGAGGCCATCGCCTATCACCACGAGGACTTCAACCCGCAGTACCTCACCGCGGCGCTGGTTCAGGCCGCCGACGCCATCTCCGGCGCCCGCCCCGGGGCGCGGCGCGAGTCGCTGGAGACCTACGTGAAGCGCCTCGAGAAGCTGGAGACCATCGCCGACTCGTTCCCGGGCGTGGAGAAGTCCTTCGCCATCCAGGCGGGCCGGGAGATCCGGATCATGGTGGAGCACAAGCACGTGGACGACGCCCGCGCGCAGCTGCTGGCGGGGGAGATCGCGCGCAAGGTGGAGCACGAGCTGGAGTACCCCGGCCAGATCAAGGTCGTGGTGATCCGCGAGACGCGCGCCGTGGAATACGCGAAGTAGCATGCGGATCCTGTTCGTCGCCGACGTCTTCGGCGCGCCCGGCGGGGCCGCGGTGCGCGCACGCCTGCCCCGCGTGAAGCGCGAGCGGGACATTGACGTCACGGTGGTGAACGGCGAGAACGCCGCCGGCGGCTACGGGCTCACCCCAGAGAACGCCCAGGAACTGTGGGGGGCCGGCGCCGACGCGGTGACCGGCGGCAACCACCTGTGGGCGCAGAAGGCGATCGTGGACTTCATCGCCCGCAACCCGCGCCTGCTGCGGGCGGTCAACTTCCCGCCCGGCACCCCGGGTGCCACCTCGGCGGTGTGGCGCACCGACTCCGGCGCCACCTTTGGCGTGGCCTACGTGCTGGGCCGCACCTTCATGGCGCCGCTGGACGATCCCTTCCGCGCCATCGACGAGGAGCTGGCGCGCCCGGAGTGGCGCGACGCGAGGGTGAGGCTGGTGGAGGTCCACGCCGAGGCCACCTCCGAGAAGCTGGCGCTGGCGATCCACCTGGACGGCCGCGTCAGCGCGGTGATCGGCACCCACACCCACGTGCAGACCGCCGACGCCCGCATCCTGCCCGGCGGGACGGCGTTCCTCACCGACGCGGGCATGACCGGCCCGCAGGATTCCATCATCGGCGTGGAGAAGGACCTCGCGCTGGCGCGCTTCCGCAACCAGCTGCCGGTGCGCTTCCAGCCCGCGAGCGGCGACGTCTGGATGCACGGCGCCGTGGTGGACGTGGACGAGAAGACCGGCCGGGCCCGCTCCATCCAGGCGTTCAAGGAGCCGCTGCTGAAATGAACCCGACGGGCGAGGGGCCGGCGAAGCGCCTCGACGGCGAGGCCGCCGCCGCGGCCGTCCGGGGGCGGGTGCAGGCCCGCGTGGACGCGCTGCGCGCGCGGGGCGTCACCCCGGGGATCGCGGTGGTGCAGGTGGGCCACATGCCCGCCTCCGACGTGTACGTGCGCAAGAAGCTGCAGGCCGCCGAGGCGATGGGATTCCAGGCGCGGCTGGAGGCCCTGGACCCGCAGGCCGGCCATCCTTCGCTGCTGAGCCGGATCGCGAAGCTCAACTCGGATGCCGAAGTGCACGGCTACCTGGTGCAGCTCCCGCTGCCGTCCGGCTGGGACGAGAGCACCGCGCTGCGCTCGGTGGCGCCGGAGAAGGACCTCGACGGATTCCATCCCATGAACGTGGGCCGCGCCACGCTCGGCGAGGGCGGGTTCTGGCCGTGCACCGCGCTGGGGGTGTTGGAGCTGCTGCGCCACCACGAAGTGCCCCTGGCCGGCCGCCACGTGGTGGTGATCGGGCGCAGCCGCGTCGTGGGCCGGCCGCTGGCCACGCTGCTGAGCCTTCGCGACGTGAACGCCACCGTGACGCTGTGCCACACCGGCAGCGGCGACCTCGCGCGCTACACCCGGTCGGCCGACGTCGTGGTGATGGCCGCGGGCATCCCGCGCGCGCTCACCGCGGAGATGATCCGCGAGGGCGCCGTGGTGGTGGATGTGGGCATTCATCGCGAGCCCGATCCAGGGCGCCCCGGAAAGATGCGACTGGTGGGGGACGTGGACGCCGCCAGCGTGGCCGCCCGTGCCGCGTGGCTCTCCCCGGTGCCCGGCGGAGTGGGCCCGATGACCGTCGCCATGCTGCTGCAGAACGCCGTGACCGCGTGCGAGCGGAGTCTCGCGTGAGCGCGCCGGCCGACAGCCGCCGCGTCTACACCGTCACCGAGATCAACACCCTCGCCCAGCGGGTGCTGCACGAGACCTTCCCCTCGGTGCGCGTGGGGGGCGAGATCAGCGGCTTCCACCACCACTCCGCCTCGGGCCACATGTACTTCGACCTCAAGGACGGCCGCTGCGTGCTGCGCTGCGCCCTGTTCAAGGCCAACGCGCGCCGCCTCCGTTTCCGGCCCGCCGACGGCCTGCAGGTGGAGGCCACCGGCAGGCTCACCATCTACGAGACGCGCGGCTCCTACCAGCTGGTGGTGGACGAGCTGGCCGAGTCGGGCCTGGGTGAGCTGCAGCGCCGCTTCGAGGAGTTGAAGGCGCGGCTGCAGGCGGAGGGGCTGTTCGACGAGGCCCGCAAGCGGCCGCTGCCGCGCTACCCCGCGCGCCTCGGGGTGGTCACCTCCGCGGGCGGCGCGGTGCTCCACGACATCGTGCACGTGGCCCGCCGGCGCTGGCCGGGCATCCGGATCATCCTCTGCCCCGTCCAAGTACAGGGGGCCGGCGCCGCCGCCGACGTGGCCCGCGGCGTGGAGCTGTTCAACCGCGCCGGTGCGGCCGACGTCCTGATCGTGGCGCGCGGCGGCGGTTCCCTCGAGGACCTGTGGGCCTTCAACGAGGAGTCCGTGGTGAGGGCGGTGGCCGCCTCGGCGATCCCGGTGGTCTCCGCGGTGGGGCACGAGACCGACGTCACCCTGTGCGACTTCGCCGCCGACCTGCGCGCCCCCACCCCCTCGGCGGCCGCGGAACGGGCGGTGCCGGAGCGCGCCGAGCACCTGCGGCACCTGGCGCACTCGCGCGGGCGGCTGGTCCGCGGAGTGCTCTCGGCCGTCGCGGAGCGCCGGCTCACCTTGCGCGCGCTGCAGCGCAGCTACGCGCTGGGCCGCCCGCGCGACCTGGTGGCGCAGCGCATGCAGACCGTGGACGAGCTGGAGCGGCGCCTGGGCCGGGCCGTGGGAGAGCGGCTGGCACGGCACGGCGACGCCCTGGGCCGGGCACGGGCGCGACTTGGGGCCCTCTCGCCGTCGCGGGTGCTGCAGCGCGGCTTCTGTTACGTGGAATCGGCGCCCGCGGGGCTGCCGGTGGCGTCGGCGGCGGCCCTCTCGCCCGGCGACGCCGTGCGACTGGTGTTCCGCGACGGGCGGGCCGGCGCGCGCGTGGAGACCGTGGAGGGCGCGCCTTGAAGCGGGCCCCGGGAGGACGTAGCATGGCGGAGAAGGCAAAGGGCGCGGAATCGGCGCCGCCCGAGATTCCCTTCGAACAGGCGCTCGAACGGCTGGAGGCGCTGGTGGCCCGGCTGGAGGCGGGGGAACTGCCCCTGGAGAAGAGCCTCGCCGCCTTCGAGGAGGGCATGCAGCTCGCCCGCCTGTGCGCCGCGCGCCTCGAGGAGGCGGAGAAGCGCGTGCAGGTGCTCGTGGAGCAGGCCGACGGCACGACGGAGCTGGAACCCCTCGAGGATGACGAGCCCAACGACGACGTTTGAGCGCTACCGAGCCTCCGCCGCGCGACGCGCGCAGCGGGAGCTGCTGCGGCTGCTGCCGCCGGCGTCCCAACCGCCGCGGGAGCTGCACCGGGCCATGCGCTACGCGGCGCTGGGCCCGGGCAAGCGCATCCGCCCGGCGCTGGCGTGGCTGGCCTACGACACCGTGGGCGGGCGCAAGTTCGGGGAAGCCGTGGCCCTGCTGGCCGGCGACGCCCTGCACACCCTGGCCTTCGGGGCCCTGGGGGACGCGGGAGGCCGGTCCGAAGGCGCACGTCGCGAGACCTCCGTCCGCGTGCTGGCTTCCGCCCTGGGCTCGCGCGGGATGATCGGCGGCCAGGTATTCGACATGCTCGGCGAGGGCCGTCCCGCCACCGCCGTCTCCGTGCGCCGCATCCACGCGCTGAAGACCGCCGCGCTGCTCGGCGCCGCCGCGCGCCTGGGCGCGATCTGGGGCGGCGCGCCGGCGCGGCAGCTGGAGCGGCTGGGCCGGCTGGGGGAGACGCTGGGGCTGGCCTTCCAGGCCGGCGACGACCTGCTCAACGCCACCGCCACCGCCGCGCAGCTGGGCAAGGCCGCCGGCAGCGACGCCGCGCGGCGCAAGGCCACGCTGCCCCGCGCGCTGGGCGAGGCCGGCGCCCGCCGGACACTGGGGCGGCTGTGCGCGAATGCCCTGCGGCAGGCGCGGGCGCTGCCCGCGCGCCGGGCCGAGTGGGAGGGACTGGTGGCGTTCATCGAGTCCCGGAGGTCGTGACCATGGCCCTGCCGCGTCCGCTTTCGCACGAGCACCTGGACCCGCTCTGGGTGGCGGTGCTGTGCGGCTTCCTGGTGCAGCTGTTCAAGTTCCTCGCCAGCAGCGCGCGCGAGCACCGTTTCAACTTCCGGCGCCTGGTGGAGACCGGGGGCATGCCCAGCTCGCACTCCGCGGGCGTGGCGGCGCTGTCCACGGCGGTGGGCCTGCGCGAGGGATTCGGTTCCGTGATCTTCGCGGTCACGGTATACTTCAGCCTCATCGTGATGTACGACGCCGCCGGCCTGCGCCGCGCCGCCGGGCGGCACGCCATGCTGCTCAACCGGCTGATCGACAGCCACTATCGCCACGACAAGCACCTGGTCGAGATGCGGCTGCTGGAGCTCCTCGGCCACACGCCGTTCGAAGTGCTGGTGGGCGCCCTGCTGGGCGTGGCCTTCACCCTCTGCTGGTACACGCTCGGAGGTCGCACCGGATGACCCGACTGCTGGACTCGATCCAGTCTCCCCAGGACCTTCGCCCGCTCACCCTGGACCAGCTGGCGCAGCTCGCGCAGGAGCTGCGCGACGAGATCCTGCGGGTGGTCTCGGAGACCGGGGGGCACCTCGGCCCCAGCCTGGGCGTGGTGGAGCTGACCATCGCGCTGCACCGGGTGTTCGACTCCCCGCGGGACCCCATCGTGTGGGACGTGGGTCACCAGGCCTACGGGCACAAGCTGCTCACCGGGCGGCGCGAGCGCTTCGGCACGCTGCGCCAGTACGGCGGCATCTCCGGGTTCACGCGGCGCGCCGAGAGCCCGCACGACGTGTTCGGCGCGGGACACGGGGGCACGTCCATCTCCGCGGCCGCCGGCCTGGCGGCCGCGCGCGACCTGGCGGGGCAGGACCACCACGTGATCGCCGTGATCGGAGACGGCTCGCTGACGGCGGGCATGGCCTACGAGGCGCTCAACCACGCGGGCGGCACCGGGCGCCGGATGATGGTGATCCTCAACGACAACGAGATGTCCATCTCGCCCAACGTGGGCGCGCTGGCCCGCTACCTCACGCGCATGACCAGCAGCCACGGCTACCGACGCATCGAGGCCGACATCTACGACCTGCTGGGCAAGGTGCCCCTGGGCGGGAAGGCGCGCGAGGCGGCGCGGCGCATCAAGGAGGGCCTCAAGGGCCTGATGGTGCCGGGCCTGATCTTCGAGGAGCTGGGCTTCAAGTACTACGGCCCCATCGACGGCCACGACATCCCGCTGCTGGTGGACACCCTCGAGCATCTCAAGGACTTCCGCGAGCCGGTGCTGCTGCACGTGCTCACCAAGAAGGGCAAGGGCGTGGGCTTCGCCGAGGCCGCGCCGGTGAAGTTCCATGGCCTGGGCCCGTTCGACAAGGTCACCGGCAAGACCGTGCCGGCCGGCCTGCCCAGCTTCAGCCAGGAGTTCGCGCAGATCCTGATCGAGATCGCCGAGCAGGACCCGCGGGTGGTGGCGGTCACCGCCGCGATGCTGGAGGGCACCGGGCTGCGCGCCTTCCAGGAGCGCTTCCCGGACCGCACCTTCGACGTGGGCATGGCCGAGCAGCATGCCGTGGGGCTGGCCGCCGGAATGGCGGTGGGGGGGCGACGCCCGGTGTGCGCCATCTACTCCACGTTCCTGCAGCGAGCCTACGACCAGGTGCTCCACGACGTCGCGCTGCAGAACCTCCCGGTGGTGTTCGCCGCGGACCGCGCCGGCTTCGCCGGCGACGACGGCCCCACCCACCACGGCGTGTTCGACATCGCGTACCTGCGCTGCGTGCCCAACCTGACGCTCATGGCGCCCTCGGACGAGCAGGAGTTCGCAGACATGCTCTACACCGCGGTCACCGAGGCGACCGGCCCGGTGGAGGTCCGCTACCCGCGGGCCACGGTGCCCGGCCGGGGCCGCTCCGGTTTCCACCTGGTGCCCTGGGGCCAGGCCGAGGTGCGCCGCGAGGGCGGCGATGTGGCCATCTGGGCGCTGGGTCCGGCGCTGGCGTGGGCCCTCGAGGCCGCGGAGCTGATGCAGGCCGAGGGGATGCAGGCCACGGTGGTGAATGCGCGCTTCGCCAAGCCGCTCGACGAGGCGCTGCTGGTCAACCACGCGCGGCGCTTCCGCCGCATCGTCACGGTGGAGGAGGCAGCGGTGGCCGGGGGCTTCGGCAGCGCCGTGCTGGAGGCGCTGGAGCGCAACGAGCTGAGCGGGGTGGAAGTGCGCCGCATCGGCATCCCCGACGAGTTCATCCAGCACGGCAAGCGCGAGCTGCTGCTGCGCGACGTGGGGCTGACCCCCGAACGCATCGCGCGGCGGGTGCTCGAGCGGTGGCGGGAGTATGCCGCGAAGTAGGCCCGCGGCCGCGCTCTACCCGCACCCGCACAAGGCGGCGGCGCGCCACATGCTGCCCGCCGTGGTGCGCTTCCTCAAGGCCCAGGGCTGGGAGGCGCTCGGGTTCCCCGAGCACGCCGGGATCCTGCCCCCATCCGTGCGCCCCGCGGCCATGCCCGAGATGGCCCGCCGCGCCCGCTTCGTGCTGGTGCTGGGCGGGGACGGCACCTTCCTCTCCGCCGCGCGCAAGGTCTGCCGCCACCGCATCCCACTGGTGGGCATGCGCGTGGGCCACATCGGCTTCCTGACCACGCTCGAGCCCGGCGACTTCCGGCGCTCCCTGGGCCAGGTGCTCGCCGGCCGCTACGAGCTGGACTCCCGCACCATGGTGGAGGCGCGCGTGATCTCGGGCGGCGGACGGGTGGTGGCCCGGGGCGTGGCCCTCAACGACGTCACCGTGCGCCAGGTGGACACGGTCAAGGTGATCCGCCTGGGCCTCACGCTGGACCGCCAGCGCCTGGGAGACTTCTCCTCCGACGGCGTGGTGGTGTGCACCCCGACGGGCGCAACCGCCTACTCGCTGTCCGCCGGCGGCCCGGTGGTGATGCCCGGGACCCGGGTGCTGGTCGCCACCCTGATCTGCCCGCACACGCTTTCGTCCCGCCCCGTGGCCTTCTCCCCGGAGCAGGTCCTTACCGTCACCGTGGAGGCCGGCGAGCCCGGACTGCAGGTGGTGCTGGACGGGCAGGAGAGCCTGCCGCTGGCGCCGGGCCAGAAGCTGGCGATCACCGGCTCGCGCCACACCACGCGGGTGCTGCGCCCGCCCGGCTTCTCCTACCCGGAACTGCTGAGGGCCAAGCTGGGCTGGAAGGCCTGACATGCTGCGCGAACTTCGGCTCGAGGGGCTGGCCACCGTGGAGGCCCTGGCCTGGGAGCCGGGGCCGGGGCTCAACGTGGTCACCGGTGAGTCGGGCACGGGAAAGTCGGTGCTGGTGGGGGCGGTGGCGCTGCTCTTCGGCGGCCGGGTGGGACCGGAATCCCTGCGCACCGGGGCCGCCGCCGCCCGGGTGGAGGGCCGCTTCGACGGCTCCGACGTACCGGGCCTGGCCGCGGCCGGCGCGGACCCGGGGCCCGAGAATCCCTCCGACTTCACGCTCTCCCGCGAGATATCCCCCGACGGCCGCAGCCGCTTCCGCCTCGACGGGCGGGCCATCTCGCAGGCGCAGGCCCGCGAACTGGGCGGGCGACTGCTCGACATGCACGGCCAGCACGACCACCAGGGGCTGCTGCGGGCGGAGGTCCAGCTGGAGCTCCTGGACCGCTTTGCCGCGCGGGCGGACCTGGCGCAAGCCGAGCGCGCCGCGGCGGAGGGCCTGGCTTCGACGCGCGAGGCGCTCCGCGCGTTCGAAGAGCACTCGCGCGACTTCGCCGCGCGCCGCGAGCTGTGGGAGTTCCAGCGCCACGAGCTGCAGGACGCGCGCCTGCGCCCGGGGGAGGACGCGGAGCTGGAGCGGGAGCGGCGCCTGCTGGCCAACGCGGAACGCCTGGCCGGGGCGTTGGACGAGGCCGCGCGGGCCCTGGACGACGACGACTCCGGCGCGCTCGCCCGCGTGGCCGCCGCCCGCCGCTCGCTGGCGCGGGCCCGGGACTGGGACGACACGCTGGACGAGACGCTGCGCGGGCTGGAGGAGGCCACCGAGCGTCTGGCGGAGGCCGCCCGGGCGCTCGCCGGCCGGGCCGCCTCCTTGGAGACCGACCCGGAACGGCTGCGCGCGGTGGAGGAACGGCTCGACATCCTGGAGCGGATCCGCAGGCGCTATGGCGGCAGCCTGGAGAGCGCGATCGGCGAGCTGGCCGCGCTGGAGTCGCGCCTGGACGCGCTGGGCTCGCCGGAGAAGACCGGCGCGCGCCTGGTCCGGGAGCGCGACGCCGCACTCGCCGCGTGGCGCGCCGCACGGCGGGCGCTCGAGGCGGCGCGGGAGACCGCGGCTCGCAACCTCGAGTCCCGGCTGGCGAAGGAGTGGCGCGAAGTGGGGCTGCCCGGCGCGCGGTTTCGGGTTACAATCCCACCCGAGCCCGGGGATGCGGCGGAAGCCGGCTGGCCGCACCGGGCCGAATTCCTGGTTTCCACCAATCCGGGCGAGGAGCCGCGCGCCCTGGCCCGCGTGGCCTCCGGCGGGGAGGTCTCGCGCATCATGCTGGGGCTCAAGAGCGTGCTCGCCGCCGCGGACCCGGTCGCCACGCTGCTCTTCGACGAGATCGACGCGGGCATCGGAGGGCGCACCGCCGAGGCGGTCGGCGCCCGCCTGAAGAAGCTGGCGCGGCGCCACCAGGTGCTGTGCATCACCCACCTGCCGGTGCTGGCGGCGTGCGCCGACCACCACTTCCAGGTGGACAAGGCGGTGAAGGGCGGACGCACCTACACGCGCGTGGTACCGCTGGACCAGGAGGCGCGCGTGGAGGAGTTGTGCCGCATGCTGGCGGGCTCGCGCGTCACGCGGGCCACCCGCGACGAGGCGCGCGACCTGCTGCGGCTGGCGGGCGGGGCGCCGGCCTGATCCGAAGACCCCATCCGGGAGACCCATGGCCACGACCCAGTATCACCCCGATTTCCCCACCTTCCAGGCCCTGCACGGCCGCGGCGAGCGGGTGCCGGTGTACCGCGAGCTGCTCATGGACCGCGACACGCCGGTGTCCGCGTTCCAGAAAGTGGCCGACGGCCCGCACGCCTTCCTGCTCGAAAGCATGGAGGGGGGGGAGAAGTGGGGACGCTACTCCATACTCTCCGGCGAGGCGTCGCTGGTGTTCGAGTCCAGCGGGCGGCACGCGCGCCTGATCCGGGGCTACGAGGTGGAGGAGCGGGAGGTGGACGAGCCGCTGCAGCTGCTGGCCCAGCTGCTCACCGAGCGGCGCGTGGCGGAGGTTCCCGGCCACCCGCGCTTCGACGCCGGCGCCGTGGGCTACCTGGCGTACGACCAGGTGCGCCACTTCGAGAAGTTGCCCGGCGCGCCCCCGGACGACCTGGGGCTCCCCGAGGCCCGCTTCCTGTTCAGCGACTGCGTCACCATCTTCGACAATCTCTCGCACACCGTGAAGGTGGTGGCGGTGGCTCCGGGCGAGGGCACCGCGGAGGAGGCCTACGCGGCGGCGCGCCAGCGCATCGAGCGCGAGGTGGCGCGCCTGCAGGGCCCGTGCCCGGCCGAAGCACCGCGTCCCGCCGGCGGGGCGCTGCGCTTCGAGAGCAACCTGGAGAGCAGCCTGGGCCCCGACGGCGGGCGGGAGGCCTTCGAAGTGGCGGTGGAGCGCGCGCGCGAGTACATCCGCGCCGGCGACGTGATCCAGGTGGTCCGGAGCCACCGTCTCAGCGCGCCGGTGCACGCCCGGCCATTCGACGCCTACCGGGCGCTGCGGGTGCTCAACCCGTCCCCGTACATGTACTACCTGCGTTTCCCGGGGCTCGAGGTGGTGGGCTCCTCGCCGGAGGTCCTGGTGCGCGTGGAGGGCCGCGAGGTGGAGGTGCGGCCCATCGCCGGCACCCGCCCCCGCGGGCGGACCCCGGCGGAGGACGCGGCGCTGGAGGCGGAACTGCGCCACGACGAGAAGGAGCGCGCCGAGCACGTGATGCTGGTGGACCTGGGGCGCAACGACGTGGGCCGGGTGGCCGAGTACGGCTCGGTGCAGACCCCCGAGTTCATGGTGGTGGAGCGCTATTCCCAGGTGATGCACCTGGTCTCCGGCGTGCGCGGCCGCCTGCGCCCCGGCACGCGCGCCATGGACGTGGTGCGCGCCTGCTTCCCGGCGGGCACCGTCTCCGGCGCGCCCAAGATCCGGGCCATGGAGATCATCGACGAGCTGGAGCCGCTGCGGCGCGGCGTGTACGCGGGCGCCATCGGCTACTTCGGATTCCGCGGGGACTTCGACCTGTGCATCGCCATCCGCACGGCGGTGTTCACCGGGGGGCGCGTCCACGTGGGCGTGGGCGCGGGCATCGTGGCCGACTCGGTGCCGCGCAGGGAGTGGGAGGAGACCATGCACAAGGGCCGCGCGCTGCTCAAGGCGGTGGAGTGGGCGGAGTCCGGCTGGGACGGCGGCCCGCCCTCGGATGGAGGCCCGGCGTGATCCTGGTCGTCGACAACTACGATTCCTTCACCTGGAACCTGGTGCAGTACCTGGGCGAGCTGGGCGCCGAGGTGCAGGTGGCGCGCAACGACGAGATCACCGTGGAGGAAGTGCGCGATCGCCGCCCCGCGGGCGTGCTGTTGTCCCCGGGGCCCAAGCGCCCCGAGGACGCCGGCGTGTCCAACGACATCCTGCGCCGCCTGGGCGGCCAGCTGCCGATCCTGGGGGTGTGCCTGGGCCACGAGTGCATCGGGCACGTCTACGGCGGCAGGGTGGTGCGCGCGCAGCGGCTGATGCACGGCAAGACGTCGCTCATCATCCACGACGGGATGGGGCTGTTCGAGCGCCTCGAGAACCCCTTCACCGCCACCCGCTATCACTCGCTGATCGTGGACCGCCCCTCGCTGCCGCCCACGCTGCGGGTGTGCGCGTGGACCGCCGAGGGCGAGATCATGGGCCTCCAGCACGTCGAGCACCCCACCTGGGGCGTACAGTTCCACCCCGAGTCCATCCTCACGCAGCAGGGCCGCCTGCTGCTCCGGAACTTCATGGAGCTCGCGGGGGAGCGGCCCGCGAAGTGATCCGCGACATGCTGGGCCGGCTGCTCGAGGGGCAGAGCCTCGCGCGCGCCGAGGCCGCGGCGCTGATGCGGTCCCTGACCGAGGGCGCCGCCACCGACGCGCAGCTGGGCGGCCTGCTGGTGGCGCTGCGCATGCGCGGCGAGACTCCCGAGCTCATGGCCGGCTTCGCCGAAGTGATGCGCGAGCGGGCGGTGCGCGTGCCCACGGCCCGCCGCCCGCTGCTGGACACCTGCGGCACCGGCGGCGACGGCTCCGCCTCGCTGAACATCTCCACCGCCGCCGCGCTGACCGCCGCCGCATGCGGGGTCGCGGTGGCCAAGCACGGCAACCGCTCGGTGAGCAGCCGCTGCGGCAGCGCCGACGTGCTGGAGGCCCTGGGGGTCAAGCTGGCGCTTCCGCCCGCCGCGGTGGGGCGGTGCGTGGACGAGGTCGGCATCGGCTTTCTGTTCGCCCCGGCGCTGCACCCGGCGATGAAGCACGTGGCTCCCGCCCGCCGCGAGCTGGGCGTGCGCACTGTGTTCAACCTGCTGGGCCCGCTCACCAACCCGGCGGGTGCCGACCGGCAGCTGCTGGGGGCCTTCTCCGAGTGGGCCGCCACCCTGCTCGCGGGTGCGCTGGCGCAGCTCGGCGCGGAGCTGGCCTGGGTGGTGCACGGCCACGGCGGCATGGACGAGCTGACCACCACCGGCCCCTCGCGGGTGCTGGTGGTGCGCGCCGGCGAGATTGTCGAGACCCGCGTGGATCCGGCGGCGCTGGGCCTCGCCCCCACCCCGGACGGCGCCCTGCGCGGGGGCGACGCCGCGGAGAACGCCGCGCGCATGCGCCGGATCCTCTCCGGCCGGCCCGACCCGGCCACCGACACCGTGGCGCTCAACGCCGCGGCGGCGCTGGTGGTGGGCGGCGCCGCGAAGGAACTGCCGGAGGCGCTGGCCCGCGCCCGCGAGGCGCTGGCCGCGGGGCTGCCAGGGCGCCGGCTCGACGAGCTGGCCGCGCTCACCCGGCTTCTGTGACCGCCGGACCGCCCCACCGGAACCGCAGCATCCCGAACCCCGGAGCCTGGGAGACCGTGAACCGCCTGCAGGCCATCGCCGCCGACGTGCGCGCCGCCCTGGACGCCCGCATGCGCGCGCGGCCCCTGGGGGGATTCGCGCCCGGGCTCAAGCTCGGCGCCCCGGGACGGTTCCGCGCCGCCATCGCGCGGGCCTCGAAGGCGGAGCCGGTGCGCTTCATCGCCGAGGTGAAGAAGGCCTCGCCCAGCCGCGGACTACTGGCCGGCGACTTCGACCCCGTGGCGCGCGCGCGCGCCTACGCCGCGGGGGGCGCGGCGGCGGTGTCGGTGCTGACGGAGCCGCGGCACTTCCTGGGCTCGCCCGACCACCTGAAGGCGGTCGCCGCCGCCGTGCCGCTGCCCGCGCTCCAGAAGGACTTCACCCTGGAGGCCTACCAGCTCCACGAAGCGGTGGAGCTGGGCGCTTCCGCGGTGCTGCTGATCGCGGCGCTGCTGCCCTCGGGGCGGCTCGCGGCGCTGCGCGCCGCGGCCGAAGAGCTGGGGCTCGACACGCTGGTGGAGGTCCACGACGAGGCCGAGCTGGAGGCCGCGCTGGCCTCCGGCGCGCGCATCGTGGGGGTGAACAACCGGGACCTCAGGACCTTCGAGGTGCGCCTCGAGACCACGCTCCGGCTGGCGCCCCGCGTGCCCGCCGGAACCACGCTGGTGGGGGAGAGCGGCGTGACCGGGCGGGCCGACGTGCTGCGCCTGCAGGACGCGGGCGTGGACGCGCTGCTGGTGGGGGAGGCGCTGATGCGCAGCGGGGATCCCGCGGCCCGCCTGCGCCAGCTGCGCGGGGAGGAGCCGTGAGCACCCGGATCAAGATCTGCGGGCTGACGCGCCTCGAGGACGCCCTGCTGGCCGCCCGCCTCGGCGCCGACTTCCTGGGCCTGGTGGCCGCCGAGAGCCGGCGCCGGCTCACGCTGGAGCAGGCCCGCGAGGTGGCCCGCGCCCGGGAGTCGCACCCGGTGCGCACCGTGGGAGTGTTCCACCGCCAGCCGCGGACGCAGATTCTCGAGTGGATCGAGCGCGTGCCGCTCGACCTGGTGCAGGTGCACCCGGAGGACGGCACCGACTTCCCGGTGCCGGTGGTTCTCACGCGCCGCCTGGGTGGGCCGCTCTCCGAGGCCCCGCCGCCCCAGGCGGGATTTTGCGTGTACGAGATCTACGTGGAGGGTGTGCCGGGGGGCACCGGCCGGACCCTCCCTTTGGAGTGGCTGGAGACGGGCGTGGCCCCCGGGAAGTTCCTGCTCGCCGGCGGGTTGAACGCCGGCAACGTGGCGGAGCGCGTGCGCCGGCTTCGCCCCTTCGGCGTGGACGTCTCCGGCGGCGTGGAATCGGCTCCCGGGGTGAAGGACCCCGCGAAGCTCGCGCAGTTCATCGAGGAGGTTCGCCGTGCCGACCTGGGCTGAGCGCTACCCCGACGCCTCGGGGCATTTCGGGCCGTTCGGGGGCCGCTTCGTGGCGGAGACGCTGATGAGCCCGCTGGAGGAGCTGGCCCGCGTCTACGACGAGGCGCGGCGCGACCCGGAGTTCCGCGCGCGCCTGGACGGGCTGCTGCGCGACTTCGTGGGCCGGCCCACCCCGCTCACCTTCGCCGCCCGGCTCACGCGGGAATGGGGCGGGGCGCGGGTGTACCTCAAGCGCGAGGACCTGTGCCACACTGGCGCCCACAAGATCAACAACAGCCTGGGGCAGGCGCTGCTGACGCTGCGCATGGGCAAGCCGCGGGTGATCGCCGAGACCGGCGCCGGCCAGCACGGGGTGGCCACCGCCACCGCGTGCGCGCTGCTGGGGCTGGCGTGCGAGGTGTACATGGGCGAGGAGGACATGCGCCGCCAGTCGCCCAACGTGTTCCGGATGCGCCTGCTGGGCGCGCAGGTCCACGGCGTGTCCAGCGGCAGCCGCACGCTCAAGGACGCGGTCAACGAGGCGCTGCGCGACTGGTCGGCCAACGTGCAGCACACCCACTACATCCTGGGCTCGGTCCTGGGCCCCGACCCGTTCCCCCGGATGGTGCGGGATTTCCACGCGGTGATCGGCCGCGAGCTCCGCGAGCAGATGCGCGAGCGCGAAGGCCGCGCGCCCGACTGTATCGTGGCCTGCGTGGGGGGCGGCAGCAACGCCATCGGCGCGTTCTTCGAGTTCCTGGACCAGCCCGGTGTGCGGCTGGTGGGGGTGGAGGCCGGCGGGTTGGGCATCCCCAGCGGGCGCCACGCCGCCCGCTTCGCCGAGCCGGCGCCTGGGGTGCTGCACGGTACGCGCACGCACCTGCTGCAGGACGCCGACGGCCAGGTGCGCGAGACGCACTCCGTGTCCGCGGGCCTGGACTACCCGGCCGTGGGGCCGGAACACGCCTTGCTTTTTGAGAGTGCTCGGGTAGAATACGCGTCTGTCCCGGATGACGAGGCGGTGGCCGCGTTCTCCGAGCTGGGCCGGCTCGAGGGGATCCTGCCCGCGCTCGAGTCCGCCCATGCCGTGGCCCACGCAAGACAGCTCGCCCGTGAGCTCGGCCCCGACCGGACCCTGGTGATCAACGTGTCGGGGCGCGGGGACAAGGACCTGGACATCGTCCGGGGGCTCCTCCTGTAAGGACTTGGACGCACCGATGCGCCGGTAGCTCAGTTGGATAGAGCATCAGCCTCCGGAGCTGAGGGTCGGGGGTTCGAATCCCTCCCGGCGCACATTCCGCATCGAGCCCACGGGCCCCGCCGCCACGCGACGGGGCCCGCTGCGTTGCCGGCGGCGGCTTCCTCCGCGCCCGCCCGGCAGCTCGCACGCCGCGGGGGCCGCGCCCCGCGCGCGCCCGAACCCGGCTCCCCGCTGCGGCCGCCTTGCGCCCGGAGGCCCGATGCCCCAATCTGGATGCATGATTGCTGCGACCTGCGCCGCCTCGCGCCGCCGTCCGATCCTCCTTGCGCTCTGCGCGATGGTGATGCTGCTGTCCCAGCCGTCCACGCCGGCCCGGGCCGCCCGCGACGTCGCCGACGACATCTTCTACTCGTACATGCCCATCGCCTGGCGCGACTCGGACAACGACGCCAGCCGCTTCGGCGACTTCGGCGGCATGACCGCCGCGCTGCCCTACCTCAAGTACCTGGGCGTGACCTCGGTCTGGATGACCCCCGTCTTTCCGTCGCCGGCCTATCACGGCTACCAGCATGGCGAGGCGAGCCTGCTCAACCCCTCCTTCGGCAGCGAGACCCAGTTCCGGTCCTTCGTCTCGGCGGCGCACGCGGACACCGTGAAGGTGTACCTCGACTTCGTGTCCTACCAGCTGTCGCAGTCCTCGACCATGTTCCTCGACTCGTACAACCGGCCCGCCTCGCCCTGGACCCCCTTCCTGGTCTACACCAACGGCTCCAACAGCGCCTTCAGCGGGGGCGCCTACAACAGCTGGAACGGGGCGCGCGTGGGCACCATCACGTGGAATCTCAACCACGGGCCGGCGGGCGACACGCTGATCTCGTGGTGTCGCCACTGGCTCGACCCGCGCGGCGACCAGAGCCTGTCGGAGGGCATCGACGGCTACCGGCTGGACCACGTGGTGCTGGACGAGGGCAACGGCTACCACCTGGCGTGGTGGCTGCGCTGGAAGGCGGGGCTGCAGGCGGTGAACCCGGACGTGTTCACCTTCGCCGAGCAGGGGGACTGGGGCTCGCACGGCAGCGAGTTCCTGAACGCCCACGACGCCGCGTTCACCAAGCCGTTCCTGTTCGCGGCGCGGTCCGCCATTTCCTCGGCGAACGCCTCCGGGCTGTACAGCGAGATGCGCGCCACGCTGGCGTCCCTGCCGGCGGGGCGCACGTACCTGTGCACCCTGGGCGACCACGACGTGGACCGTCTGGCGTCGAACCTCGGAAACAGCACCGGCCGCGCGAAGGTGGCCGCGGCCATCCAGATGACGCAGCCGTTCCCGCCGGTGATCTACTTCGGCGACGAGCTGGGCATGCGCGGCACCAAGCAGAACTACGGCAGCGACGCCAACGACATCCCCATGCGCGAGCCGTTCAAGTGGAAGGCCGTCGCCGGGTCGCCGATGAGCAACTACTGGATCTTGAACAGCCAGGCCTACAGCGGCCGCTTCGCGAAGGACAACGACGGGCGCTCGGTGGAGGAGCAGCAGGGGGCGGCCGGCTCGCTGCTGGAGACCTACCGTTCGCTGATCGCGCTGCGCCGGGCGCACTCCGCGCTGCGGCGGGGCGCGTATGCCGAGGTGCCCAATTCCAGCGCCGCGGTATGGGCCTTCGCGCGCCAGCACGCGGGGCAGGAGACGCTGCTGGTGGCCATCAACCTGTCCGGGACGGCCGCCGACATCACCCTGGACCTCACCAAGTTTGACGTGCCCGGGGGCTCCACGCCGGTGCTGGACGTGATCGGCGGCGGCACGCTTGCCGCGCTCACCACGCTGAACCGCGCCGCCTACCCGCTGCACCTCGGCAGCCACGGCTGGGCCGTGCTGCGCGCGGGGGTGACGCCGCGTCCGGTGGTGGCCGGGCCGCAGGACGGCCGCAACATCCCCGCCGACCACGGGGCCCTGGCGCTGGTGGCCACGCAGGACAATGCCACCGCCATGGGTGACAACCAGGCCGAGTTGGACCAGCTCTACGTCAAGCCCGACAGCCAGGGGCTCCGCGTGGGCATCACCGGCAACCTGCCCTCCGACGGGACCGCCCTGGTGCTGCTGCTCGACACCCGCGCGGGCGGCCAGAACACGCTGCGCACGTCGGCCTTTACCGCGCCGCCCTCGGGCCTGGCCGAGCTCGACGGGCTCACCCTGGACCCCGGCTTCCAGCCCGACGCGCTGCTGTGGATCAACGCCTGGAGCGGCAACCTGTACGTGGACCACTACACGCTGGCGACCGCCGGCGGGGGCACGAAGCGCTACATGGGCGCGGCGCTGGTGAACAGCCTCGACGGCGCGCTCTCGGGAGGCGACAACCCGGCCGGCATGGCCGTGGCCCTCAACGACAGCAACACCGCCGGCGTGACCGCGGCCTCCGCCACCGCCGCGGCCTCCGCCAGCCTCGGATGGGAGATGCTCCTGCCGTATGCGGACCTGTTCCTGTCCGGACCGGGGCCGGACGTGGGAGTGATGGCCATGCTGGTGCGCCCCGATGGAACCGTGGGCAACCAGTTCCTGCCCGGCCTGGGTGGCGGCTACGGACTGCTCGGCCGCACGCCGCTGAACCTCGCCGGCGTGGCCGGCCCGCAGTTCGCGGTGATCTCCACCAGTCTCACCGCCGGCATCCCGCCCGCGGGGCAGAAGGCCTACGGGCTGCGCGTGGCCCCCAGCCCGTTCCGGGGCGGCGCCACGGTGCGCTACCGGCTGCCGCGAGCCATGGACATCAGCCTGGAAGTGCTGGATGTCGCCGGGCGCCGGGTGCGCGACCTGGGCACGTTCCTGGGCTCGCCGGGCTCGCATTCGCTGCCCTGGGACGGGACCGGGGAGGGGGGCGCGGCGCTGCCCAGCGGCATCTACCTGGTGCGCGCGCGCACCGCCGCGTGGGTGGAGTCCGCCCGCGTGGTGAAGCTTCGGTGACGTCTCCCGCGGCCGCGCTCCGCACCGCCTTTCTCCTCGCGGCCGCGTGCGCGGCCGGGGGCGCCGCCGCGGCCACAGGCGCAGCGGCGCCCGCGCGGGCCGCCGCACCCGAGCCGCCCGCCCGCTCCAGCCTTTCCGACTCCGTCCGCGTGACCTTCCTCGTCCAGGCCCCGGCATCCACGCCCGGGAATGCCACGCTGTGGATCTCGGGCAATGTCCCGGAACTGGGCGAGTGGAATGGCGCCGGCCTCCGGCTCGCCGCGCGCGGCGGCGGGCGGCACGCGGCCACGGTGGCGCTCGCGCGCGGGACCGCGCTGCAGTTCAAGGTCACGCGCGGGGGCTGGGACACCGTGGAGAAGGACGAGCGGGGCGGGGAGATCGGCAATCACGTGGCCACCGCCACCGGGGACGACACCTTGCGCCTCGCGGTGCGCACGTGGCGCGACCAGGCGGAGCCACCCGCGGCGTCGCGCGCCCGCACGCTCACCGGAAACGTGGTGGAGATGGCGGCGTTCAGCTCGCGCTTCGTGCGCGAGCGCCGGGTGTGGGTGTACCTGCCGCCCGGCTACGCCGCGGATTCCTCCGCCCGCTACCCGGTGGTCTACTTCCACGACGGCAACAACGTCTTCGACGCCGCCACCAGCTTCCTGGGAGTGGAGTGGGGCGTGGACGAGACCGCCGAGCGGCTCATTCCCACCGGCGGCCTGCCGCCCTTCATCGCGGTGGCCGTGGCCAACACGCCCGACCGCGCCGCCGAGTACACACCCGCCGCGGACGCCCGCCACGGCGGGGGCAGGGCCGCGGACTACGCCCGATTCCTGGTGGACGAGCTCAAGCCGCGCGTGGACTCCCTGTACCGGACCCTGCCGGACCCGGCGCACACCGCGGTCGCGGGCTCCTCGCTGGGCGGGCTCGTCTCCCTGTGGCTGGGCCTGGAGCGCCCGGACGTATTTGGAAGGGTGGCCTGCATCTCGCCGGCTGCGTGGTGGGCGAACCGCGACATGGTGCGGCGCGCGGGCGCCGCCGCCGGCCCGCGGCCGGGGCAGCGGACCTGGATCGACATCGGCACGCACGAAGGCACCGCGAGCGCGGGCCGGGCGGAGTGGCTCGAGGACGCCCGGGCCCTGCGTGACGCGCTGATCTCCCGCGGCTGGCGGGAGGGAGCCTCGCTGCACTACGAGGAGGTGGCCGGCGCGGCCCACAACGAGGGCGCGTGGGCGGCCCGCATTGACCGCGTGCTGGCGTTCCTCCTGGCCCCCTAGGCCCCTCCCGCAAGCTCCATTCCCACAATCGAAAGGCGCGGCGCATTCAAGTGGATTGAACGGCGTGCAGCGGCCTCCGCATGCGTCCGGCGGCGCCAGCTACCGGATTGCCGAATTGCCCCTCCTGGGCTACAATATTTACGCAAGTTTCCGCCTCCGACCGCCTCTCCCCGGGTGACGGCCGGATCCGGGGCGCCTCGGGCGCCCTTGGACCACGCACGCACCTTGGTACCCTGACGCCAGGAGCCCTGCCCATGAACGCCGTGAGGCGCGCCGCCGCCACCGCTCTCGCCGTGATTTCCCTCGTCGCCGTCCTCTCGCATGTCTCCACCGCCCAGGTCCGGAAGCTGGCCGACCCGCTGTTGGGCCGCGCGGCATGGCCCTCGAGCTCCCTGCTCGCCCTGGGCGCCGTGAAGGCGGGGGGGAGCGCGGACGAGGCGGCCGCCAACATCCTGGCGTTCTACGCCACCGAGGAGACGGGCCGGCTGGACCTCAGGGTGAGCATGGTGCGCATGGTGGACCCGCGAGACGGGCGGGACCACTTCGCCGCGCAGGGCGTGCGCGTGCTGGTGCTGGTGGACGACGCCCCCGGCGGGCGCACCGACCTGCCGCTGGGGCTCGCGGGTGTCTCGCCCATCGCCTGGGAGTCCTACGTGGAGCTGGGCGGAGCCCCCGCCGCGCCGCTGGCGGCCCGTCACGACGCCCGCGGAGCCGCGCTGGAGCGCCTGGACGCCACGCTGGCCCGAGTGGACGCGGATCGCGACGTGCTGGCGGCCTCCTTCGCCCTGCCCGGGTCGCTCCGCGGCAGGGTGGGAGCGGCTTCGACCGGCCGCGAGCCCGGGGCGCAGCCGGTCCGCTTCCACGTCATCTCGGTGGCCGGCGGAGCGGTGAGAGACCGGCTGGTCGTGCCCGCCGCGCCGCGCGTGTACGAGGCCTCGTGCGCGTTCGCCCACCACGGCAACCAGGGCCTGTCCTACAGCGACGTGTTCCACGGCCGGTCGGGGGCCGAGGCCTCCAGCGGCTTCGACGAGATCCTTTCGCTGCACCAGAACACGGCCGTCCCGGGCAACTTCCACCTGGCGCCGCTGCTGCAGACCTCCCAGCTGTGGGACCACAACACCGGCGACGCGCTGGACATGAACGCCTGGCTCGCCACAGGCGTGACGCAGGGCTGGGCCGGCATCCTGACCTCGGCGTACGGCCAGCACATCATGCCCTTCGTCACCAACGGCATGAACGACTGGTCCATCGACCGCGAGAAGGCCATGAACCAGTTGCGCTACGGCTACAACTCGCGGGTGGCGTGGATTCCCGAGCGGGTGTGGCTCTCGCCGACCAGCGGACCCACCGGCGGGGTGACCGACTGGATGGGGGACAACTTCGGCGGCCACGGCGTGAACGCCGTGATCCTCGACGACGACATCCACGGGCAGGGCTACGACAACCACCAGATCCACACCATGGCCGGCACCGGCCTGCGCGTGATCCTCAGGGACTCCAATTTCACCGGCAAGCTGCACGCCGGCGACGGCGCCGGCGCGCTGGCGATCCTCACCGGGCTGGCCGGCTCGGGCCAGGGCACCTTCCGCCTGGTGACCTACGGCGACGACTGGGAGATGGCCGCCGGCATGGGCAACTGGGCCACCGACATGCCGTACGCCTACGGCACCTACCTGTGGATGATCAACAAGTGCCAGGCCGAGGCCGCGTGGCTGCACACGTGGAAGCTGGACGCCGCGCTGGACAATCCCAACTTCGCCGGCAACCCCTCGATGAACGTGACCTACGGCACCTACGGCTCGATCGGCGGGACGGCGGGGTACGGCGGGAGCAACAACGCCTGGTACAGCGACTGGGCCGGCTACGTGCCCTACATCACCGGCGGCAACGGCAGCGGCGGCTGCGACCCGTCGCGCGGCGGCAACTGCGCCAACTTCGGCACCATGTGGAACACCGCCCAGGCGAGCCTCTCCTCGGCGGCGGTCAACAACATCAACGAGGCCGGCTTGCTCATGACCAACCTGCACGAGGAGGCCTGGCACGACTACCTGGGCGGACCGATCAGCGGCTGGGAGAAGAACTACTCGGCGCACGTGAAGAACGCCAACGTGTACGCCGAGGCCTCGCGCTGGGCCGCGGGGATGTACGCCAACCCCACCGGCGCCTATTTCAGCGACATCGACCACGACGGGTTCCAGGAACTGGTGATGTACAACGACCGGGTGATGGCGGTGTTCGAGGGCAACGGGGGGCGCGCGCCCTGGGTGTTCGCCCGGGGCCCGGGCAGCCAGAACTTCTCGGTGGTCGGCGTGGACAACGCCTACTGGTACGGCACCGAGGGCGACTACAACGACGGCAACCACGTGGCCGCCTTCAGCGACGTGGGTCCCAACTACCAGAACGACACCTACAACATGCGCGTGGACACCGCCACCGGCACCACGGTGCAGGTGACCCTGGACCACTACGGTGTGACCAAGACCTTCCGCCTCACGCTGGGCCAGCCCTACATCGACGCGGTGTACAACGTGGGCTCCACCACCCAGTACCTCCAGGCCGGCTGGACGCCCGACCTGGTGGACCTGGTGTGGAACGCGCGCATGGACCGGGTGTGGCCGGGCAGCTCCGCCTACATGGGCCAGCGCAACCCCAACACCGGGGCCACGGGCGCATTCGTGCTGGGCTCCGGGGGCGCGGCGCACCAGAAGGAGATCTCCGGGCGCATCATGAAGGGGGACGAGATCCGGGGCACCCAGAGCTTCGAGTTCTACCTCTTCGCGGGCGTGACCTCCGCGCCGGACCTGTCGGGCCACATCGCGGAACTGGACAGCCTGGCCGCGCACCTCACCGACCAGATCCCCCCGCAGGTGTCCTCGGCCACCTACTACCCGGCCTCGCGCCAGCTCAGCATCACCTTCAACGAGACGGTGAAACGCACGCCGGTGGTGTTCACCGGCATCGCCGTTGACGCCAACAACGACGGCACCGCGGAAGTCACGCTCGACAACTCCACCGTCGTGGCCAACGCGGTCGATGCGCCCACGCTGGCGCTCACCGTGAGCCCCGCGGTCGGCACGGCCATCGCCGGCCTGAGCCACACCAACCTGCGGCTGCTGCTCGCGACCGGCGAGGTGCAGGACGCCGCCGGCAACAGCGTGCTGCAGGTGCTCCACACCGACAACAAGATGATCTCGTACGGGCCGCCCACCTCGATCACCGTGGACGGCTGGGTCAACCTGGCCGAGTGGACCCAGTGCGCGGTGGCGGTGCGCGACTCCAACGATTCCCAGTGGACGTCCAGCAACGAGATCCAGTCGCTGCTGGTGGGCATGGACTCCACGTACCTGTACCTGGGGCTGGCGGGCACCGTGAGCCACAACTCGTGGCTCATCTACGTGGACACCGACCCCAACGGGGCCAACGGGCAGGCCGACCTGCGCAATATCGACGTGTGGAACCGCAAGACCCAGTTCACCGCCCCGGGCTTCAAGGCCGACTGGCAGTACGGCTGCTACCAGGACCAGGGGGCGTTCGACGCGAACAACTTCTGGAAGATCGTGTCCGCCACGCATGCGGTGGACTCCAGCTCGGCGGTGCTGATGGGCTTCGACTCCCAGCACGTCTACGGCTCCGGGGGCGGGAGCGAGCTGGCGATCCCCTGGAACGTCCTGTACGGCCTGGGCGCGGGGCGCGTGCCGGCCAACGCGAAGATCTCCATCTCGGCGGCGCTGGCGTGGAACGGGACCGGCGAGCAGCTGGGCGGCGACGTGGCCCCCAGCAACATCTCGGCCGCCCTGCCGGTGATCGACCGCGGGTACACCTTCACCGTGGACGCCACCGGGAGCGGCTATCCCACGCTGCCCGACCGGGTGGCCCCCACGCTGGGCTCGGCCTCCGCGTCCAACGACTCCACCGTGCTGGTCTCGTTCTCCGAGCGTCTGGACCCGGCCACGGCGCAGGCTTCGTCCAACTACTCGATCTACCGCACCTCCGATCCGCAGCAGACGCTCACGGTCAAGTCCGCGGTGCTGCAGCCCTCCGGCAGCGCGGTGGAACTCACCACTTCGCGCCAGTCCTGGCTGGATTACACGTTGCGCGTGAGCGCGGTGAGGGACACCGCCTGCAACCCCAACACCATCGTGGCCAACTCCACGCTGGCCTTCACCGGCGCCCCGGTGGAGGTGGGCGGGGAGCCCGCGCAGACCCGCCTGGCGCTGCTCCAGAACACCCCCAACCCGTTCGGCGCGGGGACGCGGATCCGCTTCGTGGTGCCTGCGGGGGCCGCGGGCCAGGACCTGGAACTCAGCGTGTACGACACCCAGGGCCGCCTGGTGCGGACCCTGGCGCGGGGACCGGCGCGAGTGGGAGCGCAGTCTCTCGCCTGGGACGGATCCGACGCGGGCGGCGCCCGGGCCGGCTCCGGCGTGTACTTCTACCGGCTGACGCTGGGAGGGGAGCGGTTGATTCGGAAGATGGTGCTCTCCCGCTGATCCGGCGCGCCGGGCTGGCTCCCGCCCGGGGCCAACTCGGGAGCCAACTCGGCGCTTTCGTCCCGGTCCCGGTTGTTCTAGAATGCCGGACGCAGCGTTCACCCCCGGGGCCGCCCGCCGGGCCGATTCGCGCGGGCCGGCGGTTCCAGGATTCGGGGCACGCATAGGGACGTCCGAACCTCATGGAGCGCCGCCCGCGGAAACGCGGGCCGCCCGCTCCCGGGGTGCCAGGGAACTTTGCCCACACTCGACCGGCCGCACCGCTCCCCGCACCACCCGCGCCCGTGGCGTCTGGCCGCGGCGGTGTGCCTGCTGCTGGCACTGGCCGCCTCCCTGGCCCAGGCGGTCACCGCCCGCCACCTGCGCGGCCGCATCCTCGTGGACGGCTACTCCGTCGATTTCGAGCCTGACGAGATCACCTTCGACAACACCCGGGTCCCGCCCGAGGAGTCCGATCACGACTCCCGCTGGCAGGACAACGAGGTGGTCCAAATCCACCTGACCTGGGACGGGGACTCGATCTACGTGGCGGCCGACGGCGTCATCAGCGCCAACAACATGATCGTGTTCTTCGACACCGGCCGAGCCTACCCCGGGGTGAACGACGAGCAGGGGCGGCCGTTCCAGGGGCTCAGCCGCATGACCGGGCTCAACACCTGGCGCAGGAATTTCGTGTTCGACAACGGCTTCCGCCCCGATCTCTTCCTCGCCACCTGGGACGGCAACACCACGCCGCAGCTGGTCTCCATCCTCGGTCCCAACCAGGCCCTCGCGGAAAGCCCCGCCACCGCCACCACCGCCGGCGCGTTCCGCAGCGCGGCGTCGTTTTCAGGCACGCTCCCGGGGCGCTCCATGGTGTTCGCGATCCCGTGGTGGAAGTTCCTGGGCTACCCCGATTCCACGGGCCTCGAGCGCCGCGTGGACCCGCAGCGCGGGGACACGGTGACCGTGCTGCCCGCGGGCATCGACACGCTGCGCTACGCCGCGGTGATCACCGCGGGCCCGGACGGCACCGGCGGCCCCGACGCCGCGCCCGACAACCTGGGCGGGTTGCAGGTGGACTCCGGGGTGCAGGAGACCATCGACAACTTCGCGTACCTCGAGGTGGACTCCGCGGGCAACGCCGCGGGCCAGCCCGCGCCGCCGGACTTCGGCGTGAACGTGCGCAGCCGGGTGCGCTTCCTGGTCCAGCCGCCGGTCGCGCCCATCCGCTTCCGCATCGAGAAGCTCCTCGTGACCCGACCCTCCTTCGCGCCCGGCCGGGGCCAGGTCACCCACTTCGCGTTCGACGTCTCCCCGAAGCTCACCCTGGAGCAGGCCGGCTCGCGCTCGCTGGTGCTCTCGGCGTCCGTGTACAACATGCGCGGGGACAAGGTGCGCGACCTCTACACTTCCCAGGGACGCAAGGTGAACGAGACCTCGACGGCGGCCGACACGTGGGACGGCCGCGACGACGGCGGGGCCCTGGTGCCCGGCGGCATCTACCTGGTGCGGGTGGTGCTGGAGCCCGAGCTGGCGCGCGTGGTGGCGCCCGTGGTGGTGGTGCGGTGAGCGCGCGCGTCCGCGGGCGTGGGAGTTCCGCAGCCGGCGCGCCCGCCGGGATCGTGCTCGCGCTGGTGGCCGCGGGCCTGCTCGCCGCGGCGGGCCCGGCCCGCGCGTGGTTCGAGGAAAGCGACGTCGGCTCCAGCGCCATCGGGTTCGCGCGGGCCTACACCGCGATTGCCGACGACCCCAGCGCCCTGTACTGGAACCCCGCCGGACTGGCGACCCTGGGACGGGGCGAGGTGGCCCTGACCTATTCCCGGCCGTACTCGGTGCCCGGGCTGACCTCCAGCTACGGCAGCGTGGCGCTCCCGGGCGGGCCGGGCACCGCGGCCGCCTCGTGGCACCACGTCGCGGTGGCCGATGCGTTGCACGAGGACACCTACACCCTGGGCGCGGGCCGCGAGATCTACCGCGGGGGCGGCGGGGTCCGGGTGAGCCTCGGGGCGGCGCTCAAGATCGCGCGCCTGTCGTTTCCCACCTACCCCGATCCCGAGACCGGCGCCACCGTGGACTTTGGCTCGGCCACCAAGATGGCCGCAGACGCCGGCGCCCTGGTGTTCGTGACCCCGAAGATCAGCCTGGCCGCCGTGGTCCGCAACCTGGGCGCGCCCGCCTTCAACCTGACCGGGGAGGAGGCCGGCGGGACCAGCCTCCCGGTGCTGTGGCAGCTCGGCGCGGCCTACCGCTGGGACCGCGAGTCCACCGTGGCCTTCGACCTGCGCAAGGCCACCGACGGCAAGGCCCACGTGAACCTGGGAGCGGAGATCTGGTTCTACGAGAGCTTCGCCATGCGCGCGGGCCTGACCGGCTCCGACGCCGCCGGGGGCATCAGCGTGAAGTCCCGCGCCTTCCTGGTGGACCTGGGCTTCCTCACCAACCAGCCGCTGGGCATCTCGTACCGCGCCTCGCTGCGCGTGCCCTTCGGGCGGAAGGAGTCGCAACCGTGAGGGCGGTCTCCGGCATCCCCGGGACGCGTCCTGCCGGGACGCGCGCCGCCGCGCTCCGGGCGTGCCTCGCCGGACTGCGCGCCGCCGCGCTCCGGGCGTGCCTCGCCGGACTGCGCGCCGTCGCGCTCCGGGCGTGCCTCGCCGGACTGTGCGCCGTCGCGCTCCAGTCGGCCCCGGCCGGAGGGCCGCTGGGGCCCGCACCCGTCCGCGCCGGGACCACGCTCGAGGGCGAGTACAACCTGATGCTCGACGTCCGCAAGCAGGACCGGCTCTACCCGTGGAACTTCGACTCCAACAACCAGGACACCGAGAGCCGGGCGGACATGTGGCTGTTCAGCCAGCCGCGCGTGGGCGTGGAGGCGTACCTCAAGTTCGGCGCCCGGTGGCACCCCTCGGACAACAGCAGCGAGCGGCCGGTGTTCCAGTACCGCGAGGCGCACCTGCGCTACCGCCTGCAGCTGGGCAGCCGGCCCGCCGACATCTACCTCTTCTCGAGGCAGAACCGCTTCTGGGTGGACAACCACCTGATCAAGGTCGTGGACTTCGATCCGCCCAGCAACGGCGGCAACGCCCAGGGCGTGCGCATCGACTCGCTGCGGTTCTTCGACGGATTCAACGCCACGGTGATCGCCAGCGACTTCAGCGGCGAGTTCGACCCCACCGGAAACCGCAAGGACGCGTCCAAGACCGACGACGCCTACATCATCCGCGCGCGCCAGGAACTGCTGGACAAGAAGCTGCGGCTGGGCTTCACCGCCAACCGCAAGGTGGAGAATGAGCCCGGGGAGGGCACCAACAGCCACGCCGACGTCCTGGGCGCCGACCTGCGCTTCACCTGGCGCAACATGGACTTCTCGCTGGAGTACGCCGCCAGCAGCACCGCCGGTCCCGGGCCGGTGGCGCCGGACAGCGTCCGCGACTACACCGTGGACGAGTCCGGGGCGCACCACCCCTATGCCGAGCCGGTGCTGCGCCGGAAGTTCCTGGGCATCCCGCTCAGCGACCGCGGCGTGTGGGTGGGGGAGATCCGTTCGCTCAAGCTGGGCAATCCCACGCTGGGTTACCTGAACGTGGCCCCCATCGGCTGGCTGCGCGGACCGCTGTTCGACAACCGGCTGGGGGACTCCAACCGGGACGAGCGGGGCTTCCTGATCAACACCTGGTACCTGATGCCGGCGCGCGCCATCACCTTCACCAACAACTTCCTCAAGTACGAGAAGCGGGCCAGCCTCCGGCGCAAGGTGAAGGAGTGGTACTCGGAGGCCTACATCGAATTCGTGAACGGGTTCACCGGCAAGGTGTTCTACCGGCGGCACCGCACCGTGGACCAGCTGGGCGGCGGCCTGGAGCGGGAGGACCGCAACGACGACATCTACGCGGAGCTGCAGGTGGAGAGCCGCCTGGCGTGGCTGCGCATCGAGGGCAAGATCAAGAACCTGTCCACCGAATTCGAGAAGCAGCTCGCCAGCATCGAGACCAGCGTGAACGTGGGGGCGAAGACCAAGGTGTACTCGCGCCTGATGTTCGGCAACGACCCCACGGGCCTGCGCCGCATCCTGTTCACCCAGCTCCAGTACCGGCCGGCGGGCAACATGGACCTGTTCGTGGAGTACGGCCCGGGCTGGATCGGCGGCGGCTCGCGTCCGGTGGACGACGGAAACCTGGAAGGCAACGGCTTCCAGCGGGATCTCATCAAGGTGTACTTCAAGGGGAAATTCTGATGCCCGGGCGCGACGCGGCCGGGACGCTGGGCCGGCGGACCCTCCGGGGCCGCGCGGCGGGGGACCTCCGAATGAAACTGGCGAAAGTGCCCGGCAGGCTGGGCCTCCTGGCGGCCGCGCTGGCGGCACTGACCGCACTCGTGATTTCCGCGGCGGCGCCCGCGCGCGCCGAGGTGTCGGTGACCGCCGACGGCATCCGCTTCACGTACGTGAACGCGGGAGCGGAGAAGGTGTTCTGGGTGGGCGCATTCAACAGCTGGAACAACGGCGCCAACCCCATGATCCGGGAGGGCGACACCTGGAGCGTCACCCTCAAGCTCCCCGCCGGCGAGCAGCAGTACAAGTTCTACGTGGACGGGCAGTGGCTGGCCGACCCGGACAACCAGGTCACCGCCGGGGAGTTCGGCAACTCCGTGGTCCGCGTCACCGCGGACGGGAAGCTCCAGGCACAGGCCGCCACCTCCAACACCCCGCTCAATCCCAAGCTGGTGATCGGCGGACGGTTCATCACCGAGTACATCTCGCGCAAGAACCCCGCGGACGAAAACCGCATGGAGCTGGGCCGGCCCACGTTCGACCTGGATGTGAACTTCGCCGCGCGGATGAGCGACGTGCTGGACGCCCGCGTCCTGACCAACATCCAGAGCGAGTACGACGGGGTGCAGTTCTTCCGCACCCGCCTGAACTTCGACCGCGGCTCCCTGCGGCTGCACACCGACCAGATCGACCTGCTGGCCTTCGACAACGACTCCATCCCCGCCTGGGGCGACCCGCTGGGCCTGGTGGGCAACATCGGCATCTACCGCCACGCATTCGGATACCGGCAGCAGGGGATGCAGGCCCGCCGGACCCTCCTCGGCGCGGACGTGCGCCTGCTCTACGCGGACAACTTTCAGCCGGGGGGCACGGGCCGGCCGACGCTGGCGGTGGTTCCCCTGGTGGTGTACTTCGGTCCCGGGACACCCCGGTTCGTGGGCCCCGCGTTCGCGGCGGACTACCAGCGCAGCTTCGGCGACCAGGCCAAGAACGTCCTTGCGGTTCGCGCCGCCCGCGAGCTCAAGCCGGGCCTGACCCTGGGCCTCAACGCCCGCCTGGACCGGGGCCAGAACCCCGGGCTCGCGGTCATCGCCGAGCCCAGCGTCATGGATTCGACGGGGCTGGTCATCGAGAAGCGGATCACATCCGCCACCCAGGCCATCGAGCGCTGGTGGGCGGCCGGCGCCGACGCCGACTACGCCCGCGGAGGCCACCGTGTGCGGGGCGGATACCTCTTCGGTCGGAACATCCTGGACACGGGATCCTCCGGCTCGGTGTCCCGCTCGTACTTCTTCAGCCGGAACGACTCCACCATCTGGAGCACCGTGGTCCAGCCCGGCGTGCTGCCACAGGACTTCCGCCTGGCGCGGGACCACCGCGCGAAGCTGGAGTGGTCCGGCCCGCTGTTCGGCGGCGCGCGCGCCGCGCTGGGCTGGGAACTGCATGCCACGCACGTCTACGCCCTGGGCAACGACAGCGCCAAGGCCTACAGCGACTCGCTGCGCGAGATCCCCGACCTGTCCAACCGCGTGTCGGACTGGACCGCCCTGCTGGAACGGGAGTGGCAGCGGCCGGGAGGACGCCGGCTGGCGGCCCGGCTGGCGCTGGACTACTCGGTGTTCCACTACGCGGACAACACGCCGTGGCTGCACCAGTTCTGGTTCGACCGGCGCAATTTCTGGCTCGACACCGGGGAGCACCGGGTGTCCTACGACCGCCTGGTGATGCTGGGCGGCGACAACGTGGTCAGCTGGAAACCGTCCCTCTCCGCCGACGTGCTGCGGGACGGGCGCCTGAACCTCCGCTGGCAGGGGACCTGGAACTGCGTCTCCTTCGACACCCGGCCCAAGTACATGGAGAACCTGTTCCAGGCCACCCTGAAGGCCGGCTCGCGCACGCAGCTCTACTGGGACATGCGCTGGGCCAAGTACGACGACCCGGTGCTGCAGCTGGGCCACGGCTATGTGGACCAATTCCTGCGGCTGAGCTACGCGTTCAGCCCCACCATCAGCTTCGAGGGCTCGCTGGGGGTGGACCCCTTCGTGCTGGACCCGCCGGTGAACGAGTATGCGTACGTGGGGCGCGACCTGTTCCTGTTCGCCAGGGGCGCCAACGGGGCCAACGCCCAGGACAACTACCTGGGCCTGGCGCGGCTGATCCCGGCGGCGGAGAAGGCGCTCGAGGACGAGCGCCGCATCCAGCTGCGCGCGGTGGTGAGGTTCTAGCATGGGGGTCTTTCGCGACTGCCGGGGCGCCGCACGCGGCCTCCGCGCTTCACGCGGCCTCCGCACCGCGGTCGCCGTGGCCCTCCTCGCCGGGCTGGCGGCCTCCGCCGGCTGCGGCTCGCTCAATTTCATCAAGCGCCGCCTGCCGCCGCTGGCCGGCCAACAACTGGGGGGCCGGCCAGGCACAGACGGGCTCGTTCCGGATCGGCGAGATGACCCGCGGCGCCGACGGCGTGTGGAGCCGCACCGAGCAACTCCCGTCGGGACGCTACCAGTACAAGTTCAAGGTCGACGAAGTGAACTGGAAGGAAGACCCGAACAATCCGGAGCGCGTGGACGACGGCTACGGCGGGTTCAATTCCCTCTTGATCGTGAAGTGACGCCCGCGCGGCGCGCGGGAATCGAGGATGAGCGCATGAACCCGAGAATGCGGCCTGCCACCCGGAACCTGGCGATCGCCACGCTCCTGTGCGCGTTTTCGCTGCTGCACTGCGACCGCGCCCCGAACCGCTCCCTGCTCACGCCCACCGGCGGCGGGGGCGGACCCACCTGCAAGTCGAAGTTCACCAAGATCCAGGTGGCGGGGGACTTCAACGGCTGGAGTCTCACCGCGGCGCCGTCCATGACCGCCGTCGGGTGCGTGTGGACGGCCACGGTGCTCAACGTCACCGCCGGCGAGCACAAGTTCAAGTTCGTCACCAACGGCGCCTTCGACAACCCGCTCGACTACGGCTCGGACGAGGTGTGCCGCCCGGCGCTCAATGGCACGATCAGCGCGGTGAGCGGCTCCGGCACCGCCATCTGCGTCACCTTTGCCAAGGCCGCCAACTATCGCTTCACCCTCGACGAGGAGGCGCTCACCTTCCGGATCGAGGAGGTGGTGGTGCAGCAGCCGGCCACCCTCCGGGGGAGCGTGGCCTTCGGCGGTTCCCCCCCGGCGGGGCTGAAGGCGGCCGTCACGGCCCTCCTCGCGGGCACCCAGACGGTGGCCGCGTCCGACACCACCGCCCAGTCGTTTGTCTTCGAGGGCCTCGAGGCCGGCCGCTACGACGTGCGCTTCGCCGCCCCCGGCTACCTCGACACCGTCCGCGCGGGCGTGCTCGCGGCGGCCGGCCAGACCGTGGACCTGGGCCCGACGGTGCTGCGCACCGGCTGCGCCTCGCAGTTCCACACCATCCAGCTCGCCGGCAATTTCAACCCCGACCTGTACGGAAATTTCGACCTGGCGCGCTCGCCGCAGATGACGAAGATCGCCGGCTGCGTGTGGCAGGGCACGGTGAACAGCGTCACCGCCGGACAGCACTACTTCAAGATGGTCACCGACGGCGCCTTCGACAACCCCAAGGACTACGGCGGCGACGAGGGGCGCTGTCTCACCGTCACGCACGACACGCTGCTGACGCCGGTGCGCCAGGTGAGCGGCACCGGCACCGCCCTGTGCGTCACGTTCCCGGACGCCGGGAACTACCGCTTCACGCTGGACGAGTCCGCCGGCACCGTGCTGGTGGAACGCCTGGTGGTGGCCAACCCCGGCTCGGTCACCGGGCACGTCCTGTTCCCGGGCACCCCGGCCGCGGGCGCCCGGGCTTCGGTGAGGGTCTTCGCCGCGGGCACCGCCAACCAGCTGGGCGCGGACAGCACCGCCGCCGGCGCCGCCAGCCAGGCCTTCGCTGTCCCCGGCATCCCGCCGGGCAGCGTGGACGTGCGCGTGGCCGCGGTGGGCTACCGGGACACCAGCAGGACCGGGGTCACGGTGACCGCGGGGCAGGCCGCCGACATCGGAACGCTGGCCCTGACCGCGGTGGTGGGCTGTGTCTCCCGGGCGCACACGAGCATGATCCTGACCGGCAACTTCGCGCAGTTCCCGTCCTTCGACCTGTCCCGCTCGCCGCACATGACCCGGCTGGGCACGTGCCGCTGGCAGGTCACCGTGGACAGCGTCAAGGCCGGGGAGAAGTTCCTGAAATTCGTGGTGGACAGCAGCGCCACGCGGGACGGCTACGGCGGGGACGAGAACAACTGCCTGGCGCTCAGCCCCGCGGGCGGGCTCACCTCGGGCGTGACGCACACGCCGGGCGTGGGCGGCAACCTGTGCGTGACCTTCACCCCCGGCCGCTACCGGTTCACGCTCGACGAGCAGAGCCTGACCTTCACCATCGAGAGACTGGCCCCGGGAGCCCCGCGCCGGACCGCCTGGCGCGCGCCCCGATGAACGAGGAGACCGATCCATGAGGCACTTCCGGCTCATTCCCGCCGTCGCGGCCCTGATGCTGGCCACGGCGCTGCCGTGCGCCGCGGCCGACGCGCCGAAGACGCAGACCCTGCAGGCGGAGAAGCTCGAACTGAAGGCCGAGTCGGGCAGGGGCGCCGTGTCCGGATGGCTGGTGCAGGCGGGGAGGAAGAGCACCTTCACCGCCACGGCGGTCTCGGTGAAGCGGCTGGAGGGCGGCGCGCTGCAGGTGGAGCTCACCGACGCGGTGCTGGAGGAAGTGAAGGCCACGGCCGTCGGCGCCCCGGTGAAGGTGGACGGAGGCTGGCGCTTCACGATGTCCGCGGAGGCGGCCCGCACGGCGCTGGGCAAGGACCCCGCCTCGGTGACCCTGGCGGGGGACTTCAACAACTGGAGCCCCAACGACGCCGCCACCGCCTGCCGGCTTCAGGACGGCGTGTGGACCGCCGTGATCACGCTGCAGCCGGGCAAGCACACCTACAAGTTCGTGCTCGACGGCGGCGCCAAGTGGAAGGAAGACCCGTCCAACAGCGAGAAGGTGGACGACGGCTTCGGCGGCTCGAACTCGGTGGTCAACGTCCCGTAGCCGGCGGAGACGCGGGCCGGGCCGGTGATCCCGGGGCCCCGGCCCTTGCCGCGGCCCATGCCCGGCGGCCGGGACGGGCCTCATCCCAGGAGGAGTGCGAATGCGGTTGGCGTGGGCGATGGCGCGCGTGGTGGCGACGGCGGCGGTGGCCGGGGCCCTGGTGCTCGCGGCAGGGTGCGGGAGGGCCCCCGGCAGCAAGGTGACGATCACCGTCTGGGAACAGATGGACCCGCCCGAGCGCGCCCAGTTCGAGAAGCACATCGCCGAGTTCATGAAGCGCGACACCAACGTGGTGATCGTGCACCAGAACTACGACACCGAGACGCTGCGCACCCAGTTCCAGACCGCGGCCAACGGCGGCTCGGGCCCGGAGATCGTCTTCGGCCCCTCCGACCAGGTCGGGCCGTTCTCGGTCATGGGCATCATCCAGCCGCTGGAGCAGGTCGAGGGGCTGGGGCCGGCCTACTTCGCCGGCTTCGAGGCCGCCAGCCTGGACACGCTCGACGGGCACCTCTACTACGCGCCGGACCAGATGGGCAACCACCTGGTGCTGATCTACAACCGCAGGCTGGCGCCCCGGCCCCCCGGGACCACCGACGAGCTGATCGCGATGGCGCGCCGGGCCACCGTGCCCGGCAGGGGGGGCGCCCCCGGCACCTACGGGCTCGTGCTCAACATGGTGGAACCGTTCTGGCTGGCGCCGTTCCTGGCCGGCTACGGCGGCTGGGTCATGGACGCGCGCAACCAGCCCACGCTGGACTCGCCGGGCATGGTGCAGTCGCTGCGCTTCCTCTCCGACCTGCGCACCGTGCACCGGGTGATCCCGCAGGAGTGCAACTACCAGGTGATGGAGACGCTGTTCAAGGAGAACAAGGCCGCCTTCCTGGTGAACGGCCCGTGGTCGTGGCAGGGCTATCGCGCCGCAGGCGTGGACTTCGGCATCGCCCCGCTGCCCCGGGTGAGCTCCACCGGGAACTGGTGCGCGCCCATGACGGCATCCAAGGGCTACTCCATCAACCGGAACTGTCCCAAGGGCTCGCTGCCCGCGGTGGTGGCTCTCCTGAAGTACCTCACCGGCCCCGGGGTGCAGGCCGAGAACGCGCGGGCGCTGCTCACGCTGCCCAGCGCCACGGCGGCCTACCAGGACTCCTTCGTGAAGTCCGACGAGTTCCTGCGCCAGTCGCGCGCCGCGTACTCGCTGGGCCGGCGCATGCCGGTGGTGCCCGAGATGCGCGCCATCTGGGACGCCATGCGGCCGCAGATGGAGCGGGTGCTCAACGGGCAGACCTCCCCGGACTCCGCGGCGAAGAACATGCAGGCCATGGCCCTCAAGCAGATCCGGCTGATGAAGGAGTAGGAGCGCATCCGTGGCTCGCCGGCCCTACCGCTCATTCCCGTACCTGCTCGTCGCCCCGGCGGCGGTGGTGATGTTGTCGGTGGTGTTCTACCCGCTGCTGTACAACTTCCTGCTGGCGTTCCGGAACATGAGCCTGTACCACTTCCAGGTCACCGAGTTCGTGGGCCTGAGGCACTTCCGCGCCATCTTCGCAGACCCCTCGTTCTACTCGGTGTTCGCCAAGACGCTGGTGTGGACGGTGGTGAACGTGTTCTTCCACGTGACCCTGGGGGTGATGCTGGGCATCCTCATCAACCGCCCGCTGCCGGGGCGCGCGGTGATGCGGGCGCTCCTGATCCTGCCCTGGGCGGTGCCCCAGTACATCAGCGCCCTCACGTGGAAGGGGATGTTCAACTACGAGTACGGCGCCATCAACCTGATGCTGACCCGGCTGCTGCACCTGGCCCCGGTGCCGTGGCTCTCCGACGCGTTCTGGGCCTTCGTGGCGCCCATCCTCACCAACGTGTGGCTGGGCTTCCCGTTCATGATGATCGTGACCCTGGGCGGCCTGCAGAGCATTCCGCAGGAGATGTACGAGGCCGCCGACATCGACGGCGCCACCGCCTTCCAGAAGCTCACCCGGATCACCCTGCCCATGCTGGCGCCCATCCTGGCGCCCGCCATCGTGCTGGGCGTGGTGTGGACCTTCAACAACCTCAACATCGTGTGGCTGGTGACCGAGGGCGGCCGCCCCGCCGACCAGTCGCACATCCTGAACACCTATATCTACAAGAGCGCCTTCGCGTACAACCGGTACAGCTACGCCGCGGCGTTCTCGGTGATCGTGTTCCTGATCCTGCTGGGGTTCCTGCTGCTGACCGCGCGGACCCAGAAGCGGCAGGCGGGCGCGTGAGAAAGGGACGGAACGCGGTGGCGGGCAGGGCGGGTCGGACTTCCCGCGGGGGCAGCCGGGCCGGCGACTTCGCGGCCTACGCGGTGCTGCTCGTCTTCTGCGCCATCGCGGTGTACCCGGTGCTGCAGGTGTTCGGCATTGCGCTGCGGCCCGCCGACCGGCTGTACTCCACGTCGCTGGCCATCATCCCGCCGGACGCGACGCTGCACTCCTTCCGCGTCATCCTGTTCGAGAAGCCCTTCCTGCTGTGGCTGCGCAACAGCGTGCTGCTGGCGGCGGCCGTGACGCTGGTCAGCATCGCGCTGGCTGCCACCGCCGGGTACGCATTCTCGCGCTACCGGTTCCGGGGGCGGGAGACCGGGCTGCAGGCCTTCCTGATGACCCAGATGTTCCCGGCCACCATGCTGCTTCTGCCGCTCTACGTGCTGTTCAAGAGGGTCCACCTGCTGGACTCGATGCTGGGCCTGGGCGTGGCCTACGTGGCCACCGCCATGCCCTTCTGCGTCTGGACCATGAAGGGCTACTACGAGACGCTGCCGAAGGACCTGGAGGAGGCCGCGCTCATTGACGGGATGGGCCCGTGGGGGGCTTTCGTGCGGGTGGTCCTGCCGCTGGCCGCCCCGGCCCTGGCCATCACCGCGCTGTTCTCCTTCATGGCCTCGTGGTCGGAGTTCATGGTGGCGCGCGTCATCCTGACCCGCCCGCAGCTGTTCACCCTGCCGCTGGGCCTGGAGAGCCTGGCCGGCACGTTCCAGACCGAGTGGGCCAACTACGCGGCCGGGAGCCTCCTGGTGTGCCTGCCGGTGGTGGTGCTGTTCATCTCCCTCAACCGCTTCCTGATCTCGGGCCTAACGTTGGGCGGGGTCAAGGGTTGAGCCCCGCGGGGCCAGCGCAGACTCTTTATTGACAACAAGATATCCTATCTGGTATACTGTTTCTCAAATCCCCGGAAGCGTCGTTTCGCACCTCCAACAGCACCACGGCGCGCGTCCGGCCGCCAGGCCGCCCTCGTGCCCCGACAGCGAGGAGCCACCATGAGCCGACACCCGAGCATCCGCACGCTGTGCGCACTTCTCGTGGGAGCCTTCGGGCTGCTCGCGGGAGCGGCGCAGGCCGTCCCGTACAATCACATCAACGCCGACGGCACGTGGGGGGTGGGCGAGTGGGACATCGCCACCGAACGCCGCTGCTCGAACACCATCGCGCCGTGGGGCAACGACGGGAATCCCCAGTCCATCCTGGTGACCTGGGACGCCGACTCACTCTACGTGGGCGTGGAAGTGAACGCCTGGAACAACGCGGCCCTGGTCTACATCGACTCCGACGGCATCACCACCGGGGCCACCAACAGCGACTTCTACCAGGGCTTCACCATGCCCGGCTGGGACCCGGACTTCGTGTTCGGCGCCTACAACATGCAGTGGGGCTCGGTGCTGGGGGGCAACCCCAGGCTGCGCCGGATCACGCCGGCCGGCACCACCTCCAGCTACGCGGGCGGCCGCTTCGGGGTGAAGGACAAGAACACCGACGGCGGCCACGGCACCGGCTTGGTGGAGATCGCCATCCCGTGGACCGACCTGTCCGCGCACTCGAACGGGCACGTCCGCGTGGCGGCGGGCACCGGCTGGGCCCTGGTGAAGGTCCCGCAGGTGGATCCCGCGGGCGGCCTGGGCGGCGAGTCCGGAGACGAGTTGTGCGGCACCGACCAGGTGGGCGGCACCGACGGCGTGAGCTCGACCCTGGACACCCCGACGGACATCGCCTACGACCTGGACGGCAACGGGATCCCGGACAACTCCGTGGACACGGTCCCGCCGACCGTGCTGTGGTCCAACTCGCCGGCGGTCGCGCCAAGCTACACCGGCAGCCACACCGAGGCCACGGTGCAGTTCAGCGAGGTGGTGGACCTGGCCACCGCGCAGGCCGCATCCAACTACCTGCTGGACGGAGCCACCGTGCCCGTCGCCGCGGTGCGCGGCACCCCCGACAGCACCCAGGTGGTGCTCACGTTCGCCTCGCCGCTCACGCTCGGCGCCACGCACACCGTGCTCGTCACGGGGGTGAAGGACCGCGCGGGCAATCTCATCGTCAACAACGGCACCACCAACGTGGGCTGCTTCTGCATCCGGCGGCTGGTGTTCACCGTAAACATGTCGCTGCACCTGCGCACCGACGGCACCAATCCCGACTCGCTGACCATCATCGGCAGCATGAGCCCGCTGCAGTGGGATCCGGTCTGCCGCCTCCACATGCACGACGACGGCACCCACGGCGACGCCGCGGCCGGCGACAGCGTGTGGACCACCACGCTCGACTTCGCGCGCACCCAGGTGTGCGGCGCCACGCCGGACACCACCCAGGTTGACTACGAGTTCAACCACCGCTGCGCCGAGTACGAGGGCATGCACCACGTGTACCGGCTGGCGTGCGGCAACCCCATCGACACGCTGAGCGTGTGGTGGAAGGACATCGCGCCGTCCAACTTCACGGACAAGCCGATGGACGTCATCTTCCGTTGCGACGCCGGCACCGGCCCGCTCTACGTCAACGGGTCCCAGCTGCCGCTGAACTGGAACGTGCCGTCGGTCACGCCGCTCGCCGACGACGGCGTCTCGCCCGACTCGGCCGCCGCGGACCGCCGCTGGACGCTCACGGTCCGGTTCCCCGCGGGCACGCTCAAGAACGTCGGCTTCAAGTACCTGGTGGACAGCCTGGGCACCCACTTCTACGAGTGCGGCAACGACCGCAGCGTGTTCCTCAACGACGCCGCCTACGACACGGTGGGGGGTACGCTGGGCCCGATCGTGATCACGCCGCCGGGCATCTTCGGCCAGGGCTGCGTGAGCGTCACGGCGGTGGGCGACGGGGGGGGCCGGTTCCGCCTGCTGCCCAACTCGCCCAACCCCTTCAGCGGATCCACGCGCATCCGCTTCATGGCCTCGGTGGCGACCGACGCGGAGCTGGGTGTGTACGACGCCAGCGGCCGGCTGATCCGCACCCTGTTCCGGGGCCGGATCACGGGAGGGGAGCAGTCGGTGAACTGGGACGGCCGGGACGCCTCGGGCAAGTCCGTCTCCAGCGGCATCTACTTCTACCGCTTCCGAGCCGGCGCGGAGGTGCAGGAACGCAGGATGGTGGTCATCCGGTAAGTCGTTGCGGGACAGGGTGGTGGACCGCGGGGTCCACCACCCGGGTCCCAATTGACGTCTTATGTGGAACTGATATACTCGTTACGGCACATTTTTCTGTCACTGGGTTCCTTCAACTGGAGGTCTCGCAACATGAAACTTGTCACCAGCGTGCTCCTGGGCCTGACGCTGATCGCGTCCTCGGCGTTTGCCGTGTGCGGCCCCGTCCCGACCATCGACGGCACCCTTGACGCGATCTACGGCGCGGCCGTGTCCGTGCAGAACACCCAGACCCAGTTCGGCGACAACTCCCTGGGCGTGGTGGACTACGCCAACGGCTCCGAGCTGGACAACGCCTACGGCGTGATCGTGTGCAACAGCCTGTACCTGTTCCTGGGCGGAAACCTCGAGTCCAACTTCAACAAGCTCGAGATCTTCCTCGACACCAAGGGCGGCGGACAGAACAAGCTGCGCAACGACAACCCCGGCGTGGACTACAACGGTCTCAACCGCATGGGTGACGACGGCAGCGGCAATGGCCTGATGTTCGACACCGGCTTCGAGGCGGACTACTGGATCGGCGTGACCGGCGGCTGGAACGGCAGCGGCTACGCGATCTACGCGAACTACGCCGAGGTGCTCACCTCGGGCGGCGGCCTGGGCGACTACCTCGGCACCACCGGCGCGGCCAGCAGCGGCGTGCTCTCCGGCGGCACCGACCACGGCATCCAGCTCACGCTGAACAACAGCAACGTCGCCGGCGTGGACGGCGGTTGCTCCGCCTCGCTCGGCGCAGGCGTGGGCACCGGCATCGAGCTCGCCATCCCGCTGTCGCTGATCGGCGACCCGACCTGCCTCAAGGTGTGCGCGTTCATCAACGGCGGCGGCCACGACTACCTGGCCAACCAGGTCCTCGGCCCCCTGCCTGCCGGCACCTGCAATCTGGGCGAGCCGCGCGTCGTGAACTTCGGCGGCATCGCGGGCGACCAGTTCTTCCTCGTCGGCTGCAACGTCACCCCGGTCTCCGGCTCGACCTGGGGCGGTCTGAAGCGTCTCTACAAGTAGTCGGGCGCCCTGCCGCTGCGACGGCATGCCCCAATCGCGGGCCCACTCCCTTGCGGGAGGGGGCCCGCGGTGTTTTCGGGGGCACACCCCGGCCGTGTTTCATGGCTGTTTCGCGGCGCCGGGAGGGCTGCGGGGTGGACACGCTCGCGCGCGCGGTCTACTCTGGGGCCTCACGGATTTCGGCCGCCGCCTCGCGCGGCGCGGCCGCACGGTGTCTGGATTCCTGACCGCGAGAGGGCCCATGGCTTCGGTGGAATTCGTTGGGGTGCGCAAGGACTACCAGCCCGGCGTCCCGGTCCTGCACCGGCTGGACCTGGCCGCCGTGGAAGGGGAGCTGCTGGTGCTCGTCGGCCCGTCCGGGTGCGGAAAGTCCACGGTGCTGAGGCTGCTCGCCGGCCTGGAGGAGCCCACCGAGGGCGACATCCGCATCGGCGGCAGGAGCGTGGTGGGCGTGGCCCCCGGCCGGCGCGACGTGGCCATGGTGTTCCAGAACTACGCCCTGTACCCGCACATGTCGGTGCGCGACAACCTGAGCTTCGGGCTCAAGGTGCGCAAGATCGCGGGCCCCGAAATCGAGCGGCGCGTGAACGCCACCGCCGGGCTGCTGGGGCTCACCGAGTACCTGGACCGACGCCCGCGGGCCCTCTCCGGCGGACAGCGCCAGCGCGTGGCGCTGGGACGCGCGCTGGTGCGTGAGCCGCAGGTGTTCCTGCTGGACGAGCCGCTGAGCAACCTGGACGCACAGCTGCGACTGCGCATGCGCTCCGAGATCAAGCAGCTCCACGCCCGCGTGGGCGTGACCATGGTGTACGTCACGCACGACCAGGTGGAGGCGATGTCGCTGGGCCACCGCGTGGCGGTGCTCAAGGACGGCTGGCTGCAGCAGCTCGGCACCCCCGACGAGATCTACGCGCACCCGGCGAACGCGTTCGTGGCCGGCTTCCTGGGCTCGCCCCAGATCAACATGGTGGACTGCGAGGCCAGCGGCGGCGCGCTGGTGGCGGCGGGCACGCCGGTGGACGTTCCCGGACGCCCCGCCTGGCCCGAGGGCACCAGGCTGCGCCTGGGCCTGCGACCGGAGAGCGTGCGACTGGGTGACACGGGCATGCCCGCGGACGTGCTGTGGGTGGAACACCTCGGGCACGAGGCGTGGGTGTGGGTGGTGCGCTCCGAGGCCCCGCCGGTGGTGGGCCAGCAGGTCCGGCTGGGATGGAACTGGCCCGATGCGCACTGGTTCGACCGCGACAGCGGCGCCCGGATGAACCCGGCCTGAGCCCGCGGCCCGGTCCCGCTCCGACAGTGGCGCGAGCCCGCGGCCCGATCGGGGCAACGAGATCCGTACGATCCCACGGCCGGACGCCCGCGCGGCGCCCGGCCGTGCTACATTCCCGCGCATGAGCCTCGAACCGTCCCGCGTCACCGACCCCCGCGGGGTCTTCCAGCTGTTCAACCGCATCGCGCCGCGCTATGACCTCGTCAACCGCCTGATGAGCCTGGGCCGCGACCTGTCCTGGCGCCGCGACCTGCTGGAACTGGTGCGCGACCGGCCCGGGCCGCTGCTGGACCTTTGTGCCGGAACCGGCGACGTGGCGCTGATGGCCTCGCGCCACCTGCCGGGCCGGCCGGTCCTGTGCGCCGACGGCAGCGCGGGCATGCTGCGCCGCGGCCTCGGGCGCGACGGCGCGCTCGCGCTGGCCGGCTGGGTGCAGGCCGACGCGCTGCGCCTGCCGCTGCGCGAGGCCTCGCTGGGCTCGATCACCGTGGCCTTCGGGGTGCGCAACGTGGTGGCGCTGGACGAGCTGATGCGCGAATTGCGGCGCACGCTGCGACCTGGAGGCCGGCTGGCCGTGCTCGACATCTTCGCGCCGGCCTCCGGGCTGGTGGGGGTCTGCTACGGCCTGTACCTGCGCCACCTGGTGCCCGCGCTGGGCGCCGCGGTGGGCGGCGACGGCGCCGCCTACCGCCACCTGTCCGCGTCGGTCCGGGCCTTCGGCCGGCCGGGGGACCTGGCGGCCCGGATGGAGGGCGCGGGCTTCCGCGGGGTGGGCTTCCGCTCCATGCAGCTCGGAGCGATCGGACTGGTGTGGGGGGAGAAGGGATGAGCCGCATCCTGGCGACGGCGCTGATGGCCTCCCTGTTGATGGTCGCCGGGCCCGGGCCATCGGCGCGCGCCGCGCCCGGGTTCGTGGTCCGGCACGACCCGCTCTTCTCCCCGCGGGAGGAAGCCGAGCTCGACGCGCGCCTCCACGCCGACCTGGACTCGCTTACCGTGGACCACGCGCGCGGCGTGTACCGCTCGCGCCACGGCCGGCGCGTGGACACCTTCGTGGATGCGCTGCCCTTCCTGGAGCGCCGACTCCGGGGGGAGAGCCCGCTCGCGACGGAGTTCCTGCCCGTCCGCGACAACTGTCTCTACCTCGCGGTGGACCGCGACTGCTTCCACCACAAGGTGTCCGACACCCTCAGCATCGCGGTGTGCAACCTCCGGGCATTCGCGCGGGACTGCAATCTCGAAGGGCCGCCGCCACGCCGGCCAAAAGTGATCCTGTGCGCCCACTACGATTCCGACGCCCGCCTCACGGGGCGTGACTGGCACTTCGAGAGCGACCCGGCCCCCGGGGCGGACGACAACGCCTCGGGCTGCGCGGCGCTGCTGGAGCTGGCGCGCCAGGTCGGCACGCTCCGGTTCCCCTTCGACCTCGAGTTCCAGTTCTTCGGCGGCGAGGAGTTCGGCCTCTTCGGCAGCCGCCACGAAGCGGCGGCGGCGGATGCCCGCGGGGACTCCATCCTGGCGGTGCTGAGTCTCGACATGCTGGCGTACGCCCCGCGCCGGGACTCGCTGTTCGTGGTGGTGGACTCGGCCTCGCGCTGGCTCGCCGACTCGCTCGTCGGGGTCTCGCGCCGCGCGTGGGCGGACGGCCCGGCGCTGCAGACGGTGGTGGAGGCCCGCCCGCGCGACAACAGCGACCACGCCCCGTACCGCAACCTGGGCTGCCCGGCGGCGATGCTCTCCGAGGCGGCCAGCCCGGTGCTCACCAACCCCACCACGGAGACGCTGGCGGACACGCTGGGCAACCTCAGCATGCGGGCCATCCGCCGCGCGGTGCAGCTGGTGGGGATGTGGCTGCGCGAGCTGGCGGCGCCACGGGCGGTGTTCGAGACCCTGCCCTGGGGCCCGTACGCCATGCTGCCGAGCCAGCGCAAGGTGCTCGCCGCGGGGGACAGCCTGCGGCTCCCCGAGGTCACGGTGCGGGTGGCCGCGGGCTCGGGCGTGGACGCCGAGTGGGAACTCCTGGACCGGGCCCGGCCCTTCTTCATGGGTTGGCTCGACGGGAAGTTCCAGTCGCGCTCGGGGGACGTGCGGACGCTGTTCGACACCTTCGGCCCGGTCACGTTCGGGCCCGGGGCGCGGGTCACCATGCCGGCGCGGACGCTGCCGCTGGGGCCCGCGCAAAGCGGCAGTTACGCGTTCGACGAGCTGTGGAAGCTGCGGCCCGTCCCATCCGGCCTGGGGCGCGAGATCTCCGTGGAATCCTGGAGCGACTGGATCGAGCTGCTGCCCGCGAAGGACGCGGCGCCCTGGGAGCTGGGCCCGCGCACCAACCCGGTGGGTGCGGATTCCCCCGTTCCGGCGGCGTACGTGCGGCTCCGGGCCGGGACACCGGTCGGCGTGCGGCTCTTCGACGCCGCGGGCCGCACCGTGCACCGCGCCCGCGAAGCCGCGCGCGACTTCGCCGGCCTCCCGTACGTGCCGCTCGCGCCGGCGGGCAGGAATCTTCCGGCGGGCGTGTATTTCTACAGGCTGGAACTGGACGACGGCCGTGCCAGCCACGGCCGCATCGTGATCCTCCGGTGAGGCGGCGGGGAGGCGGTTCCGCCGCCCGCCGGGTTCCCTGCGGAGTGCTCCCATGATCCCACCCCGCAAACTGCGCCCCGATGAGCTGGTGTGGGCCTGCGCCTGGATGGCCGTCAACGCGGCGGTGCTGATCGGCATCGCCGCGCTCATCCCGGTGTTCCGTCGCATGGCGGAAGCCGCGCAGGTGCCGGGGAACATCCGGATCTGCTTCTATCTCGTGGCGGCCCTGGCGATGGCCAATGCAATCCGACGCCTCGTTCTGCAATACCTGCGGCTGCGCCACCCCCGGGACCCCGACGAGGAGGACGATCGCACCCCCCCGCTGTGATCCGCGTTCCCGCAACGCCTTGGCGCGCCCGCGCCGCGGCGGGGGCACCGGCGCCCTGCCGGCGGCACACGGCTTGCGTTCCCCCCACGGGGATATCCACCTTGTGAGGGAACACTTGCCACACCCGAATGCTCCCGCTGACGCCAATTCGCTCCGTGCGCTCGCCGCGGCGGTGACGCACGCCTCGCGCGCCGCGGAGACCGGCTCGCTGATCCGCGGCATCCTGGAGGCCTGCGCGCGCCCCGGCGGAGCGTTGGCGGCGGCGCTGACCCTGCCCGACGGTTCGCGCCTGCGGCTGTGGGTGCAGCGGCCGGGCGCATCCGGGGCGATGGAGGAGCCGTCGCCGAGCCGCCTGGACTGCCTGCCGCCCAGCCGCGGCCACGACGGCGAGCCACGTTTGCTGCCGGTGTCGCCGTTCGAGGTGGAGCTGGCGCTGCACCTGCGGCGGACGGCGCACTGCGTGGAAGTGGCGCTGCCGTCCCGGCAGGGTGGGGGGGCCAGCCTGCTGCTGTTCCTGCCCGGCCCCGCCGAGCGTCTCAGCGGCCTGGAGCGCGAGTTTGCGCGCGCCATGGCGCAGGTAGTCTCGCTGGGCCTGGAGCGGCTCCGGGCGCAGCGCCGGCTGGGAATCGTGGCCACCCGCGACGACCTCACCCACGCCTTCAATTACCGCTTCCTCAAGACCGCGCTGCGCAAGGAGCTGGCGCGCAGCGCCCGGCGCGCCCAGCCGCTCTCGGTGATCATGCTGGACGTGGACCAGCTCAAGCACTACAACGACCGCTTCGGTCACCTCCTGGGCAGCGCCCTGCTGCGCGACATGGCCCAGCTCCTCAAGCGGGAACTGCGGGGCGTGGACTGGGTAGCCAAGTACGGGGGCGACGAGTTCCTGGTGATCCTGCCCTCCACCGACAAGCTCGGCGCCGCGAAACTGGCGGACCGGCTGCGGCGGGCCGTGTGCGAGCACGCCTTCGACCGGGCCCAGCCCGGGGAGGTGACCGTCAGCCTGGGCGTGGCGTGCTTCCCCGCCGACGGGGAGATGCCGCTGGCGCTCATCGAGGCGGCCGACCGGGCGCTGTACAGCGCCAAGTGGGCGGGGAGAAACCGGACTCACCTGGCCGGTGGCAGGGCGGGGGAGCCGGACCTGGCCGCCTGAGGCGCCCTCCCGGGGCCTCAACTTCCGCTAAGCCAATGCCGACATAGCGAGTTGACACCTTTCCCGGGGGGTCCTAGACTCCCGGCTGGCCGGTCAGATACGCTTTTCCTTATCCGACAAGGAGTTGGAATGCCCCGACCCAACCTGCTGGCCGTTGCCGCGGCGCTGGCACTGGCAGTCTTCGCCATGCCCGCGGGGGCGGCGATCTCCCCCCCGGGTTCCCCGGACTACAAGATCGGCGTGGACGACATTCTCCAGGTGGTGGTGCGCCCGCGGCTGGACCTCAGCGCCCAGGCCACCGTGCTCGGCGACGGCACCATCAACCTGCCCTCGCTGGGAGCCGTGAAGGCCGAGGGCATGACCGTGAACCTGCTCTCCGCCGACCTCACCCGCCGCTTCGGCCTCTACGACCGGGACGTCACCCAGGTGGTGGTGACGGTGCTGGCCTACAACAGCCAGAAGATCTTCCTGCTGGGCGAGGTGTACAAGCCGGGCCGCTACGCGTTCCCGGTGATCCCGGGCATCTGGGACGTGGTGCGCGAGGGCGGCGGGCCCACCAACGAGGCCGACCTGGGAGCGGTGCAGCTCATTCACGGCGAGGGCGACAAGCGCGAGACGGTCACCGTGGACCTGGGCTCGGCCATCGCGTCGGGCGATTTCTCGGGCCTGCCCAAGCTCCGCCCCGGCGACACGGTGCGCCTGGTGCGCAAGCAGATCGTGGTGCCCACCAAGGACCAGGTGTACGTGATGGGCGAGGTGAAGGTGCCGGGCATCTATTCCACCCAGACCGCGCCCGACGTGCTCGGCGCGATCATGGTGGCCGGCGGCCCCGGCCCGGACGCGAAGATGTCGCGCGTCACCGTCACCCGCCGCAACGGCGAGAACACGCGCTCCATCGAGCTGGACCTCGACCACTACCTGGACGGCGACGTGGCCCTGGCGAACCTGCCCCTCAAGGCCGGCGACGCCATCTCGGTGCCCACCCGGTCCGGCGGACTGGCCCGCGGTCTGGGCCCCATCAACGCGGTGATGCCGGTGCTGCAGGTGCTGATCTCGACCTTCATCGCCATCGAGTCCATCCGCGCCGTGCGCGGCAACCCGTAGCGCGGGCGTTCCGGAGAGAAGCATGGAACCCAGGGAAGCGAACGCCCGGCATATTGACCCGCGGATCTACCTGCGCATCCTCTGGAAGCGCAAGGCGCTCTGGATGCTCCCGCCGGTGGTGATCCTGTGCACGGTCGCGATCGGCGTGAACGTGGTGCCGCCGGTCTACGAGGCGCGCGCCAAGATCTACTACGAGGACCGCGCCAACCTGACCCGCCAGCTCCAGGAGCTCACGGGCATGGGCGGCCAGGGCTACAGCCGCACCGAGGAGCTCACCGCGCAGCGGATGATGGACATCAGCGCCAAGATCCGCTCGCGGCCGTTCCTGGAACAGGTGGTGCGGATCCTGCGCCTCAACGAGGACCCGCTGGCGCAGCACGAGGGCCGCAAGGTCCACAACCGCCACCCCGAGCTCTCCCCGGACGAGGCCACCATGCAGCTGCTGGTGGACAACCTGCGCGCCCGGATGGGGGTGGAGGCCGGCGGCGCCAACGTGTTCATGATCGTGGCCCGCGACAACTACCCCCGCAACGCGCAGCTGCTGGCCAAGTGGGTCTCGCAGCTCTTCGTGGACGGCGTGGTGCGCGGCCAGATGCAGCAGATCCGGGCCGCGGGCGACTTCAGCCAGGAGCAGCTGGCGATCTACGAGAAGAAGCTGCGCGCCTCGGAAGACGCGCTGCGCGCCTTCCAGGAAACCATGCTGGGCCGTCAGCTGGCCTCCAATCCCGTGGGCGAGAAGACCCGCGAGCAGGCCCGCAGCCTGGTCCGCGCGGCGGAGGCCGAGCTGGCGGACCTGGACGGCCGCGCCCGCGTGGCCGATGCCGACGTGCGCTCCCTGGTGCGCCAGGACGCCGCCCTCCTCCGCACCGGCAGCCTGAAGAGCCTGGGCGAGGAGCTGAACAAGGCCGAGATGGACCTGGGGCTGCTGCTGCTGGACCGCGGCCCGGCCGACCTCTCCGTGGCCGCGCAGAAGGACCGCGTGGGCCGCGCCCGCCAGGACGCCTACGACGGGCTGGACCGCTCGATCGCCTCCCGGCACGCCGGCATGGGGCCCGACCAGCGGGCCGCGCTGCGCGACGCGTTCTACTCCGAGATGCAGATCAACTCCATCCGCGCGCGGCGGGACCGCCTGCAGAAGTGCCTCGACGACTATGAGCGCAACTACCGCCAGGCCCCGCGCGAGCAGCTGGAGCTGGACCGGCTGCGCCAGGAAGTGATCACCAACCAGCGCCTCCTGGAGGCCTTCCGCAGCCAGTCCACCGGCAGCCGGATCTCGGAGGCGGTGGAGAGCACCAACCTGGGCATGCGCGTGGAGATCCTGGAGCAGCCCGACCGGCCCCTCGACCCGGTGAGCCCCAACGCCCCGCGCGTGTTCACCATGGCGCTGGTGCTGGGACCGCTGCTGGGCTTCGGGGTGGTGTTCCTGACCGAGTACCTGGACAGCTCCTACCGCACCGTGGAAGACGTGGAGAGCGAGTTGAAACTGCCGGTGCTGGGCACCATGCCCCGCCCGCCGCAGGAGAGCGGCGCGCTGCCCGTGCGCCGGCGCTGGATTCCCATCACCGTGGCCTCGATGCTGGCGGTCACCGCGGTGTTCTTCGTCCTCAAGCTGACCCTGTTCCCCGACCTCGGGCGCTTCCAGCACACCGCGCAGGCGCGCGACCCCAAGGCCGCGGCGCCGGCGACGAGCCCCTGACGCCATGAGCCAGTCGAAGAAGCCCGCCGCACCCGACATCTTCGCCGCCTACGAGCCGGAGGCCCCGGTGGCCACCGAGTTCCGGCGGCTGTTCGTGCGCATCAAGCGCCTCGGCGGCGACGAGGGCGCGCACTCGGTGATGATCACCAGCGCCCGGCGCGGGGAGGGCAAGACCACCGCCGCCGCCCAGCTGGCGCTCACCGCCGCGCTGCACGGGAACCGCAAGGTGGTGCTGGTGGACGTGGACCTGCGCCGGCCCCGCATCCACAGCGTGACCGGGCTGGAGCAGCGCCCCGGGCTGACCGAGGTGCTGCGCTGGCAGTCCACGCTGGACGCGGCGCTGCGCGACACTCCGCTGCCGAACCTCAAGGTGCTGCCCAGCGGCAAGGTGCTCAACTCGCCCTCGGCGCTGCTGGAGTCCCCGCGCCTGAAGGAGATGCTCGACGAGCTCAAGGCGCGCTTCGATTTCCTGGTGCTGGACGCCCCGCCGGTGATCCCGGTCACCGACCCGATGGTCCTGGCGCCCCTGGTGGACGTGACGCTGCTGGTGGTGATGGCGGGGGAGACGCCGCGCGCGGTGGTGCAGCGCGCCAAGGCGCTGCTGGAGGATGCCGACGCCCGCAAGCTGGGCGTGGTGGTGAACAACGTGGACGAAGTCCTGCCGTACTACTACGACTACCGGTATTACGGCTACGGATACGAGAGCAACGTGAGCCCGGCCGAGGGGCCGGCCGATGGGAGGGAGACGAGGTGAAGCTCGAGCTGAAGATCAAGAGCCGCAAGGCCACGCTGGGCGTGATCGGGCTGGGGTACGTGGGGCTGCCGCTGGTTGCGGAATTCGGCAAGGCCGGCTTCAAGGTCGTGGGGATCGACATCGACGAGAGCAAGGTGCGCGCGCTGAAGAAGGGCCGCTCCTACATCAAGGACGTGCCCTCGAAGGAGATCGCGGAGCTGGTGAAGAAGGGCCTGTTCGTGCCCACCACCGACTTCTCGCTGCTGCGCAAGTGCGACACCGTGGACATCTGCGTGCCCACGCCGCTGCGCAAGACCAAGGACCCGGATGTCAGCTACATCGTCGCCGCCACCGAGCAGGTGCAGAAGTACCTGCACAAGGGCATGCTGGTGGTGCTGGAGAGCACCACCTACCCGGGAACCACGGATGAGCTGATCCTGCCGCAGCTGGAGGCGCGCGGGTTCAAGGTGGGCCGGGACTTCTACCTGGCCTTTTCGCCGGAGCGCGTGGACCCGGGCAACGAGAAGTTCACCACCAAGAACATCCCCAAGGTGGTGGGCGGCGTGACCCCGAACTGCACCCGCATCGCGCAGTTGCTGTACCGCCAGACGCTGAGCAAGGTGGTGGGGGTGTCCTCCACGCGGGTGGCGGAGATGGTCAAGCTGCTGGAGAACACCTTCCGGAGCGTGAACATCGGCATGGTCAACGAGATGGCGCTGATGTGCGACCGCATGGGCATGGACGTGTGGGAGGTGATCGAGGCGGCCTCCACCAAGCCGTTCGGCTTCATGCCGTTCTACCCGGGGCCGGGGCTGGGCGGCCACTGCATCCCCATCGACCCGTTCTACCTGTCGTGGAAGGCGCGCGAGACGGGCTTCGAGGCCCGCTTCATCGAGCTGGCCGGGCAGGTGAACGGCCAGATGCCCCACCACGCGGTGGACAAGGTGGCCCTGGCCCTGAACCACATCCGCCGCAGCCTCAAGGGCTCGCGCGTGCTGGTGGTGGGGGTGGCCTACAAGAACGACATCGACGACGTGCGCGAGTCGCCGGCGCTGGACATCCTGGAGCTGCTGCACCGCCGCGGCGCGAAGGTGGACTACCACGACCCGTTCGTGCCCGTTCTGTGGATGCCCGGCGGGAAGATGCGCAGCGTGAGGATCTCGGCGGCGGCGCTGCGCAAGTACCACTGCGCCGTGGTGGTCACCGCCCACCGCGGCGTGGACTACCCGATGATCCTGCGCAACGCGGCCACCGTGGTGGACACGCGCAACGCGCTCAAGGGCCGCAAGGCCGCGAACCTCTTCCGGATCTAGGCGGTCTTCTTGCTCCAGCGCTGTCTCGTGACCGGCGGGGCCGGTTTCATCGGATCGAACCTGGTGGAGCGCCTGCTCGCCGACGGCGCGTCGGTGAAGGTGCTCGACAACTTCTCCACGGGCCGCCGCTGCAACCTGGACTTCGCGCGCGCGCCCGACGTGGCGTCCCGGCTCGAGGTCCTGGAGGGGGACATCCGCGACCTCGAGGCGTGCCGCGCCGCGGCCCGGGGGGTCGAGGTGGTGTTCCACCAGGCCGCCCTGCCGTCGGTGCAACGCTCGGTGGAGGACCCGGTGGCGTCCCACCAGGTGAACGCCACCGGATCGCTCCACGTGCTGCAGGCGGCCCGCGAAGCCGGCGCGCGGCGCGTGGTCTACGCCAGCTCCTCGTCGGTGTACGGGGAGAACCCGGCGCTGCCCAAGACCGAGGAGCACGAGACGCGCCCGATGAGCCCCTACGCCATCTCGAAGCTGGCGGGGGAGCAGTACGCGCGGGTGTTCCACCAGCTCTACGGTTTCGAGGCGGTGGCCCTGCGCTACTTCAACGTGTTCGGCCCGCGCCAGGACCCCGACTCGCACTACTCCGCGGTGATCCCACGCTTCATCCGCAGGCTGTTGAGCGGGGATCCCCCCGACATCTACGGCGACGGCGAGCAGTCGCGCGACTTCACCTACGTGGCGAACGTGGTGGAGGCCAACCTGAAGGCCGCCACCGCCGCGGACGCGCCGGGACGGGCCTTCAACATCGCCCTCGGCGGGCGCGTCTCGCTCAACGAGCTGCTCCGGATGCTGGCGGAAATCCTGGGGGTGCCCGCGCGCGCCCGTCACCTCGAGGCGCGCAAGGGCGACATCCGGCACTCGCAGGCGGGCATCGAGCTGGCCCGCGAGGTGCTGGGGTACCGGGGCGAAGTGTCCCTGGAGGAAGGGCTGCGTCGCACGGTGGAGCACTTCCGGAGCCCCTCCCGCACGGGCTCCTGATCCCCGTGCCCCGACCGCGGCGGGCATGATCCTCACCAACTCCACCATGTCCCAGAGCGCGCTGTGGCAGGCGCGCACGCGCAGCGTGTCGCGCCCCGGCCGGAGCGACGTGCGCGAAGCCGTGGCGCTGTTCCTGGAGCGTCGCGCGTCCCGGGGAGTGGTGACGCTGGGCGCCCGCACCGCGCTCGTCTACGGGGCCCTGACGCGGCTGCTGGGCGCGGGCCCTCCGTGGGTGGCCAAGGAACTGCTGCTGGATGATCCGGCCCCCGGCGCCGGCGGCGCGCTGAAGCGGGCCGCGTACCGCTGGGCGCTGCGGCACTGCCGGGCCGCGGTGGTGTACTCGGAGGCCGAACGGGCCCCGGCGGCCGCCGCGCTGGGCCTGGGCCTCGAGAGATGCGTGTTCGTGCCGTTTCACACCCGGCGCGAGCCGGCCGCGGAACCGCTCGACGGGGACGGACCGATGCTCGCCGCCGGCCGCTCCCTGCGCGACTACCGGACGCTGGCGGAGGCGGTGCGACTGGCGGGCTGCCGCGTGGAGGTGATCGCGCCGGCGGTCGAGGGCCGCGCCCTGGCCGGGGCCCCGGGGGTGGACTTCCTGGGCGAAGTGCCGGACGCCGAGTACCGGCTCCGGCTGGAGCGGGCCACCGCGGTGATCGTCCCCCTGCGCGCCACGGCGCGCTCGGCGGGCCAGGCGGTGGTGCTGGAGGCGATGGCGCTGGGCAAGGCCGTGGTGTGCGCCGACGTGCCCGGTCTGCGCGACTACGTCCGGCCCGGGGTCACCGCGCTGGCCTATCCGCCGGGAAACGCGGAGGCGCTGGCGGCCCGCCTGCGCCAACTGGCCGATCCGGCGCTCCGCCTGCGTCTGGGCCGCGCCGCCCAGCAGGTGGCGCGGGAACGATTCACTCCCGACCGGCACGCCCGCGCGGTCCTGGAACTGCTGGCCGGGGACGCCCCCGAGGAGGCCCGCACGTGAGCACCCCCGCCGCACCCACGACGCTGTCCGCGCGCCTGGGCCGGCACTCGCTCGTCTACGGGGTCAGCGTGCTGGCCAGCCAGGCGCTGGGCTTCCTGCTGATCCCGGTCTACACGCGCGCCCTGAGCCCTGCCGACTACGGGGCGCTCGAGGTGCTGGGGCGCACCTCCGAGGTGCTCGGGGTGCTGGTGATCGCCGGGCTGCGGCTGGCGGTGGTTCGCTTCGTGCAGGATCCGGCCTACCGCGTGCGACGCGGGGCGGTGGTGGGCAGCGGCCTGGCCTTCGTGGCCTCGCTGGCGCTGCTGGTGTCGGCCGCGCTGCTGTGGCAGGCCGACGCGGTGGCGCAGCTGCTCCTGCCCGGCCACCGGCTGGGCTGGGCGGTGCGGCTGATGGCGGCGGGGGCGGTGTTCGACCTGCTGACGGTGCAGCCCCTGGCGCTGCTGCAGGCCGACCAGCGCTCGACCCGCTTCGTGGCTTTCAACCTGCTGCGCTTCACGCTGGGCCTGGCGCTCAACCTGGCGCTGGTGGCCTGGCTCGACATGGGGCTCAAGGGAATCCTGCTTTCCACGCTGATGGCCGCCGCCTCCACCGCCGTGGCGCTGCACGCCGGCCTGTGGCGCGACGAGCGGCCCGCCGTGGACCGGGGAGTGCTCCGGGAGTTGTTGCGCTTCGGGCTGCCGTTCGTGCCGGGAGGGCTGTTCCTGTTCATCCTCAACAACGGCGACCGCTATTTCCTGGCCCGCATGGCCCCGGCCGACGACCTGGGCATCTACGCCCTGGGCTATCGCCTCGGCACGGTGGTGATGTTCCTGTTCGTGCAGCCGGTGATGATGAACTGGAACGCGATGATGGTGGAGATCGCGAACCGGCCGGACGGCCGGGAGGTGTTCCGACGGGTGTTCACCTTTGTGACCGCCGGCTACCTGGTGGCCAGCGCCGCCTTCTCGTTGCTGGGCCCGGCCCTCCTCGGCCTGGTGGCCGGGCCGCAGTTCCGCCGGGCGGCGGAGCTGATCCCGTGGGTGTGCCTGGCCTACTTCTTCTGGACCGCTTCGCTGTTCTTCGACACCCCGTTCTACCTGGCGCGCAAGACCGGGGCCAAGCCCATCCTGCTGGCGGCGGCGACCGCGCTGAACCTGTTCCTGTACGCCACGCTGATCCCGCGCTACGGCATGTTCGGGGCGGTGTGGGCAACCGCGCTGGCGTTCGCGTTCTTCGCCTGGCTCACCTGGGCCGTGTCGCGCCGCCACCTGGACGTGCCCTACGACTGGGCCCGCGTGGGGGCGATGCTGGCGGCCGCGTCGGCCGCGGTGATCGCGGGAGGCGCGTTCCGGCCGCTGGGGGCGGTGGCCTCCGTGGCCTGGCCCGCAGGCCTGGCGGTCGCGCTGGCCGCCCTGGCGTGGCGGGGAATCCTGACGCGCCGGGACCGCTCCGCGGCCCTGCGCGCCCTGCGCTCCCTGTTCCCCGCGGCCGCGGAGGCATCCCGTGAAGCTTGAGCCGGCGCCCCTCCCGGAGCGCGAGCCGCGCGGGGTCTCGCTGGTCCGGCCCCGGCAGCTGATCCTGCCGGCCACCCTGCTGGCCACCGTGGCCGCCGGCTTCGCGCTCATGTACTACCCGCCGGAGATCGTGCTGGCGGCGGTGATGGCGCTGCTGCTGGGCGTGGTTCTGCTGTCGCGCCCCTTCGTGGGGCTGTTGATCCTGCTGGGAATCATGGTGGTGCAGCCCGGTGAGCTGGAGCTGGCCCTGGCGGCGCTGCACATCGAGCGCATCGCGGCCGCGATGGTGATCCTGGCCACCGCCTACGAGTTGCGCCAGAAGCGCACCGCGGTGTTCTTCATCGGCCACCCGCTGCTCACGGCCATGTACCTGTTCCTGCTGGTGCTGTGCCTGAGCATGCTCGGCTCGGTGTGGCTGGGAGGGACGTCCGCAACCATCCAGGCCTACGTGCGCACGCTGGCCTACTGCCTGATCATCATCAACCTGGTGCGAAGCCCGCAGCGCCTGGCCACGCTGATGCGCTTCTTTATGCTCCTGCACACCTACCTGGCGTTCCAGACGCTCAAAGGCTACTACGCGGGCGAGATCGTGCTCGCCCAGGGCATCAGCCGCGCGGTGGGCAAGACCAGCTTCGGCGGCGACCCCAACACCCTGGCCGCCACGCTGATCGCGGCCATCCCCATCTTCTTCCTGGGCTTCCGCGTGGAGCGGAGCTGGGGCTGGCGGGTGGTGTGGGGCGCGAGCATGCTGGCGTGCCTGTGGACGGTGGTGCTCACCGGCTCACGCTCCGGCATCCTCGGGGTGCTGCTGCTGGCGGTGCTGCTGTGGATCATGAGCCCGCGGAAGCTGGTCACGCTGATGGCCGCGCTGGCGCTGCTCGGCGTGGTGTGGCTGGCCATGCCGCAGCAGTACAAGACCCGCTACCTGACCATCAAGAACAAGGAACTGGACGAATCCTCGCAGGGACGCATCGAGGCCTGGAAGGCGGGCATCCAGATGTACCTCGACCGGCCGCTCCTGGGGGTCGGCGCGGGGAACTTCAGCCCCGCCCACGCCATGCAGGCCAAGGAGTTCGAGGGTAAGAACTGGCTGCAGGCCCACAGTCTCTACATCCAGCTCATCGCCGAGCTGGGCACGCTGGGGGCGCTGGCGTTCCTGTACTTCCTGTTCCGCATGTTCCAGAACTGCGCCCGGCTGATCCGGAAGTTCCCCGTTCACCGGCGGGATTCGGACTATCGCGGGGTGGTGGCGCGCTCGGCGCTCATCGCCTGCCTGGCACTGATGCTGGTGGGCATCTTCGGACACAACCTCTACCGCATCACCTGGTACCTGATGGCCGGCCTGCTGATCGTGGTGGACCGCGCGCAGGAGGCCTGAACCGATGCGCGTCCTGGTGCTCGACGAGTGGCTGCCGGTGCCCATGGACTCGGGCAAGCGGCTGCGCAGCTACGAGCTGCTGCGCCGGCTGGCCCGGCGCCACGACGTCACCTGGCTGGCGCCCGCGCGGCCCGGACCGGCCACCGCGGAAGCCGCGGACACCATGCGCGCGGACGGGTTCCACGTGGAGACGGTGGACCTCGCGGTGCCCACGCGGCGCGAAGCGGCGTTCTATCTCCGGGCGGCCGCCTCGGTGTTCGACCGCGAACCGTACGTGGTGACCCGCTTCAAATCGGGCGGGCTGCGCCGGCGCATCGGGAAACTGCACGCGGAGCGGCCCTTCGACCTGCTGCACGTGGAATGGACCCCGCTGGCGGCCAACCGGCCGGCCGGCTGGGACCGGCCCTGGCTGGTGGACGCGCACAACCTCGAGTGGAAGATCTGGGAGCGCCACGCGGGCGTTTCCGGGCCGCCCCTGGGCTGGTTCTACGCGCTCGAGGCGAGGCGCATGGCGGCGTTCGAGCGCGGGGTGTTCCGGGCGGCGGACCTCACGCTGGCGGTCTCCGAGTCCGAGCAGCGTGAGATCGAGGCCCTGGGCGGCCGGGCGCGCTGCGTGGACAACGGCGTGGACCTGGACCGTCTGCGCCCTGCGGACACTCCCGAGGAGCCGGTGCTGCTCTTCACCGGGGCCCTGGACTGGGCCGCCAACAACGACGCGGTGGAGCACTTCCTGGCGGACCTGTGGCCCGCGGTGCGATCCGCATGCCCCGGGGCGCGCTTCCAGGTGGTGGGGGCGCGGCCCGACCCGGCGTGGGCCGCGCGGGTGGCGGCGCACCCGGGAGTGGAGGTTCACGCCTCGGTGCCGGACACCCGGCCGTACTTCGAACACGCGTCCGTGGTGGTGGTGCCGCTGCGCGTGGCCGGGGGCACCCGGCTCAAGATCCTCGAGGCCCTGGCCATGGGCAAGGCGGTGGTCAGCACGGCGGTGGGGGCGGAGGGTCTGGCGGTGACGGCCGGCGAGGATTACCTTGTCGCCGAGACGGCGGGCGAGTGGGCCGGATCGTGCGCGGCGCTGCTGGGGGACCCGGCACGCCGGCGCTCGATGGGCATGTCCGGACGGCACCGGATCGAGGGACGCTACGGCTGGGACGCGCTGGCCGGCGCGCTGGAGCGCGCGTGGCTGGAACTGCAACCCGGAGGGGCACGATCGTGAAACCGGTGGTGGTGCATGTGCGCGCGACCAACTTCCTCGGCGGGCCCGAACGCCAGGTGCTGGGGCACGCCCGCGTGTCCGCCGGTGCGTGGTACGAACCGGTGCTGGCCGCCTTCTCGGAGCGCCGCGGCCGGGTGGACTTCCTGGACGCCGCCGCGGCCCAGGGCACGCGCACGCTGCTGCTGCGCTCCGGCGGCCCGTTCGACCCGGCCCCGCTGCGACAGCTGGCCCACTTCGTGGCGCACGAGCCGGTGGCCGCGCTGGTGGCCCACGGATACAAGGCGGCCGCGGTGTGCGACCTGGTGTCGCGCGCCACGGGCCGGCCGTGGCTGGGGGCGGTGCGGGGCTTCACCGGGGAGAACCGGCGCGTGCGGGGCTTCGAGGCGGTGGAGATGCGACTGCTGCACCACGCCCGCCTGGTGATCGCCGTCTCCCAGGGCACCGCCGAGATGCTGGCCGCGCGCGGGATCCCGCCCGAACGCATCCGCGTGGTCGCCAACTCGGTCGAGGTGGACGAGTGGCTGCCCGCGGGGGACGCGGCCGGCCGCGCGCCCCGCGGCGAGGCCTGGGTGTTCTCGGGCCGCCTGTCGCCGGAGAAGAACG
>JACRLI010000002.1:175284-280870 GCA_016235265.1 Candidatus Eisenbacteria bacterium | reverse complement strand
TCATCGCCCGCGCGCTCACGCGCGAGGTGAACCAGCTCAGGCACCTGCTGAAGATGCTGCCCAAGGAAACTCAGAAGGGCGTGAACGACGGCACGCCGGAGGCGGTCGGCGCCGGCAAGTAGGCCGCGCGCCGGCGGCCAGCAGCACCCGCCGCTGGCAACCGCTCACGATCCGAAGCGCGAAGGGGCGACACCGCGAGGTGCCGCCCCTTCTGTCATGTGCCGCCATGCGGCCGCTGCCCCGGGGGTGCCGCCGCAGCCCGGCCTCGGAGCCGGTGCTGCCCGGGGCTGCCGGCCGCGACTCCGCCCCGCGGCCGCCCCACCCCCGGCTTTACCGCCGTCCCTCCAGGAACGCCATCACTTCCTCCACGTCCAGCCGGCTGCCCAGGATCAGCGGGGTGCGCTGGTGCAGCTGGGTGGGCTGAATGTCGAGGATGCGGATCCTCCCGTCGGTGGCGGCGCCGCCGGCCTCCTCCACCACCCACGCCAGCGGGCTCGCCTCGTAGAGCAGCCGCAGCTTGCCCTCGGGATTCTTCCGGTCGCCCGGGTACAGGTAGATCCCGCCATACAGAAGGTTGCGGTGAAAGTCGGCCACCAGGGAGCCCACGTAACGCGCGCTGTAGGGCCGGCCGGTGGCGGCGTCCTCGCACTTCACGTGGTCCACGTAGCGCCGCAGGTTGTCGTCCCAGCGGTTGTAGTTGCCTTCATTGCAGCTGTAGATGGCGCCGCGCTCGGGAATCCGGATGTTCTCGTGCGAGAGCAGGAACTCCCCCACGCTGGGGTCATAGGTGAAGCCGTGGACGCCGTGGCCGTCGGTGTACACCAGCATCACGCTGGCGCCCCACAGCACGTAGCCCGCGGCCACCTGGCGCGAGCCGGGCTGAAGGACGTCTTCCAGGGTGCCGTGCCCGCGGCGGGTGACGCGCCGGTGGACGGAGAATATCGACCCGATCGCCCCGTTGGCGTCGATGTTCGAGGAGCCATCCAGCGGGTCGTAGTTCAGCACGTACTTCCCGCGCGGGTACTTGGAGGGGATCTGGAGGATCCCCTCCTCCTCCTCGCTGGTCATGGCGCACAGCTGGCCCGTGTGGTCCAGCGTCCTGTAGATGGTGTCGTGCGCGAACACGTCCAGCTTGCGGACCTGCTCGCCGTGCACGTTTTCGCTGCCGGTGAAGCCGAGGATATTCACCAGCCCGGCCTTGGTCACCTCGCGGGTGATGATCTTGGCCGCCAGCGTGAAGTCCAGCAGCAGGGACGAGAACTCGCCCGTGGCGCCGGGGTGCCGGCGCTCCTGCTCCATGATGAATCGCCCCAGCGTAAAGCTGTGGGGAGGAGGCGCGTCACCGCCCGTATGGCTCATTCACCCTCCAGGTCGTCCTCCGCGCGCCCGGCCTTGCCGGCCAGGGCCGCCGCCTTCGACTCCGCCTTCGGGGGTTTCACGTGCTTCGCCACCATGGGGGCGGTCCCATTCAGCGCCAGCTTGCCGAACAGGTACTCGAACTTCTGCTGCAGCGCGTCGGCGATGGGGCCCAGCGAGCCGGCGGGGAGGTCCCACAGCTTCGCCTTGAACGGTCCGAGAGCTTTCTTGCGCGTCTTGTAGAAGAACTGCTCGTCGGTGTCCGCGGGCTTGCGCTCGTCGGCGGCGTTGGCGCGCAGCCACTCGTACATCTCCGCCTTGAGCGCCTTCGGGAAGGCCGGGTTGTCGTAGACCATGTTCTGGAACTCGGTGGCCAGGTGGATCTCCACCGTCTCCAGTTCCGGGAAGCGGTTGAACACCTCGGAGGGCAGCGTGCTGGCGCCATGCTGCACCGCACCGCCCAGCCCGTACTCCTCGCGGGCCAGTCTCGAGAGCTTGCCCAGGGTGTCGAAGTCCAGCTTCACGTCGGCCACCGAGCCGTCCGGCAGCGGCACGCCACCGTGCGAAGTGCCGGTCTGGATCGAGATCTTGCTGATGCCACGCTTCACGCCGCGCCTGCCCAGCGCGGCCAGGTACTCGTCCATGAACGCCCGCAGCTCGTGCTCGTCGCTGTTCTTGGAGCCCACCTCGCCGATCTCCCCGCCCACCGAGATGGTGGTGCCTTCGGGCTCCAGGGAACGGATGTGGGCGGTGATCTCGGCGCAACGCTCGCCGTTCACCCGCTGCTGGTCGCGCACCGTGGGCAGAGCCAGGTCCACCAGGGTGGAAGTGTCCACGTCGATGTTGTAGAAACCGGCGGCGATGGCCTCGACGCACAGCTTCTTCACCTCGTCGATCTCGCCCTGCGGGTTGGCGGCGTACTTCTTCGCGTTGGCCTGGAAATGGTCGCCCTGGATGAACACGGCGCCCTTCCAGCCCTCCTTCATGGCCGCGCACAGGATGCTGGCGGTGTACTCGGCGGGCCGCTGGAACGTGTAGGCCATCTCGGAGCGGGCGATCTCGAAGAGGAAGGCGCCGGCGTCGAGCTTGCGGGCCGCGCGAAAGGTGGCCGAAGCGGTGGCGAAGGTGAGGGTGCGCACGTTGATGGCCGGCGCGGTGAAGGGGCGAACCTCCCCCTTGCCGCGGGCCGCGTACAGGTCCTGGATGCTGGCCGGGTAGACGCCGATCGCGGCCGCGGCCTTGCGGGCCAGGGCGCGCGCGTGGTCCCGGGTGGCCTCGTCGGCCGACAGCGCGCCGGCGCGGGCCAGCAGCTCGGCGCCGCGGGAGCGCAGGGCGCCCTCGTCCAGGACGCGCACCTTGCCGCCCTGTACCTCGAGGATGCCCTGCAGCTGGCTCTCCAGCTCCTGTATGGACTTCGCTTCCATGGGAACCTCCGGAAAAGGGACGGGCGGCGTCTGCCGGGCGCGGGAAACCAACGTCCCGGGGCCGGCGCGGTGCCGCAGGCTCGCAAACGGGACGATTTTAGCAGAGCCCGGAAGGGGCGACAACGCAGCCCCGACACCCAACCCTTGCCCCGACCACCCTTTGCCCTTAACGTCCCGGCCATGCCCAGCACCTTTCCGACGAACGAGCCCTTCGCCCTGCGCCACGGGCGCATGTGCGCCGAAGCCATCCCGCTGGCATCGCTGCACCGGGCCGTGGGGCCCTGCTACGTCTACAGTCGTGCCGCGGTGGAGCGGCGCACGCGCGCGGTGCTCGACGCGTTCGGCCCCCGCGCGCACCTGGTGGCCTACGCCGTGAAGGCCAACACCAACCCCGGGGTGCTGCGCTGCCTGCGCGCGCTGGGGCTGGGCGCCGAGGCCGTCTCCGAGGCCGAGCTGGACTTCGCGCGGCGCGCGGGATTCCCGGGCTCCGCCACCGTGTTCAACGGCAACGGCAAGCGCGAGCGCGACCTCCGGGCGGCACTGGCGCATGGCGCGGCCTACATCAACGTGGACGGCTCCTGGGAGCTGCCGCGGCTGCAGCGAGCCGCGCACGAGGCCGGGCGGACGCTGGATCTGCTGCTGCGGGTGAACCCCGCGCTGGATCCGGACACTCACCCGCACATCGCCACCGGCCTGGCCACCTCCAAGTTCGGTATGGACTTCGGCGAGGCCGAAATGGTGGCGCGACGCGCCTCCGACTTCCCCGCGCTGCGCATGGCCGGGCTGCACGTGCACTTAGGCTCCCAGATCCGCGACGCGGGCCCGCTGCACGAGGGCTTCGCCCGGGTGCGCGACCTGGGCCTGGCCCTCGAGGGCCCCGGATTCCGGCTCGAGGTGCTGAACCTGGGCGGCGGCTTCGGAGTGGACTACGCCGGCACCGGGCGGGACCTGGACCTGTCGGCGCTGGCGCGCGGCCTGGACGACCCCGGCTTCTGGGGCGGCCGCCGGCTCATTCTCGAGCCGGGGCGCTACCTGGTGGCAGACGCCGGCGTGCTGGTGGGCTCGGTGCTGGGAGTGAAGCTCTCGCACGGGCGCCGCTTCGTGATCGTGGACCTGGGTATGAACGACCTGCTCCGCCCGGCCCTCTACGACGCCTTCCACGAGGTGGTGCCGGTGGCACCGCGCGAGGGCGAGACGGTGCTGGCGGATGTCGTGGGGCCCATCTGCGAGAGCGGCGACTTCCTGGCCCGCGATCGCGAGCTTCCGCCGTTGCTGGCCGGGGACCTGGTGGCGGTGCGGCACGTCGGCGCGTACGGGTACAGCATGGCGTCGAATTACAACGGCCGGTTGCGGCTGCCCGAGGTGTGGGTGGACGGCGACCGCGCGTGGCTGACGCGGCGCGGGGAGACACTCGAGGACCTCGCGCGGCTCGAAACCCGCGACGAGATCCCGCTGTGAGCGGCTTCTTCGAGCCGGCCGCGTTCGAGCGCTGGAAGGGGGACCGGATGTCCGGCGCCTCCGCGCTCACGCGCGAGGCCGCCGTGCTCCTCGCCGGGGCCCTCGGCCGACGGGGCGCGGCCGCGCTCCCGGAGCTGCCGGCGGCCCTGCGCGCGATGGCCACGGCCCACCCGGCCTTCGGTTCCCTGTGGCGACTGGCGGACCGCGTGGCGCGCGTGCACGCGAAGGCGATCCAGGAGGCCGCCGGCGCGGACGAGACCCTGGAACGGGCGACGGAATCCACGCGCGCATTCGCTGCCGACCTGTCGAAGGCGGAGGCCGCCCTGGCGCTGCGGGCGGTGGAGCTGGTCTCCCCGGGCGGGCTGATCGCGGTCTACAGCCGCAGCGGCGCCGTGGAGGCGACGCTGCTCGAGGCGCGCCGCCAGGGCCTGCGTTTTCGCGTCCTGCTCTCCGAGGCCCGCCCCGGGCTCGAGGGCCTGGCGATGGCCCGCGCCCTGGGCGCCTCGGGAGTGGAGTGCGTGCTCACCGCGGACGCCATGCTGCCCATGCTGCTCGGTCGCGCCGCGGTGCTGCTGCTGGGCGCCGACGCCATCACCCCGCGCGGCCTGGTCCACAAGGCCGGGACCTACCCGCTGCTCCTCGCCGCCCGCGAACTGAACGTTCCGGCCCACGTACTGGCGGTGCGCGCCAAGTTCCTCTCCCCCGCGCCGGGCACGCTGGACCTGCCGCTGCACCCCACAGAGGCGCTCCTGCCCGGCGGCACGCCGGGAGTGGAGGCGATCAACGCGCCATTCGAGGAAAGCCCGTTCGCGCTGTTGCGCGGGGTGATGACCGAGAGCGGCTATCTCGGGGTCACCGAGGCTCCCCAGGCGGCGCAGATGGCGCCGCTGCACGCGAGCCTGCGCGGGCAGGCTTGATGCCTACGCGGTCAGCAGGCGGTACAGGTCGCGGATGTGCAGCACGTCCTCCGGGAGAGGCCGGGCCGTGAGCAGCGCCCCGGCGGAATCGGCGTCGGCAGGATGGAAGCCGTGCATGGCGGCGGGCGCGCCGGTACCCATGTAGCTGGGAGCGATGAGTCGTCCCGGGTGCATCAGGAACACCAGGTCGCCGTAACGCCGGTCCGGGAAGGCCAGCCCGCAGCGGCGCATCTCATCCGCCTCCACCGGGGCCCCGTAGTCCAGTCCGCGGAGCAACGACTTGATGGGTCCTTCGGCCGCCGGCCGCTCGAACCAGAACCGCGCCATGGTGGAATCGTAGAAAGCCAGGTAGTCCCGCCCCTCGCGCAGGCCCAGCGCGGCCACCGCCGCCATCAGGTCGTGGCAGGACCGGGTGTCGGTCATGCCGTGGTCGGAGAACACGTACAGCTCCGGGTCACGGATGTCCGCGCCCCGGATTGCGCGCAGCAGCCCCGCGGTGCGGTCCTCGTAGCGGCGCACCCGCGCGCCCACCTCGGGGTCGTGCGTGCCCAGGCGATGCATCAGCGCGTCCAGCTCGGTGGCGTAGATGAAGAACGTCCGCACCGACGAGTCGGCGGCCGCGGCGATTGCCCGCTCGAACTTGTCCGCGTCGGGGCCCTCCCAGCCGGAACAGAAGTAACTGCGCCCCTGCTCCCGCCAGCGGTCGAACACCCCGCCCTCCGGGGCCAGCCCGCCCGGAGACCACAGGTCGTGCCGCTCGGTGTAGTCCAGCCGGCCCAGCAGCCACAGCGGGACGTCGTAGATCTGGAAGTAGCCGGTGATGTGCTCGCGCCGTCGCGTGGCCTCCCGGATCAGCCGGCGCACGCGGTAGCGGTGCTGCCACGAGCGCGGCAACAGCCGGAGTGCCGCGGTCCACGCGAAGGGGGAGCGTCCCAGCGCGCGCGGAAACAGCGCCCAGTGGCCGTGTTCCTGCGGCATGCGGCCCGAGAGGATCGTGGGGATGGCCCCGGAGCTGTACCCCAGCACCGTCTCGAGCGGGCGCCGGTGCGGCGCCAGCGTCTCGAAGGCGTGGAAGCGGCGCACCACCTCCCAGCCCATCGCGTCCACCAGCAGGAAGACCTGGCGCCCCTCCACTGCCATGGTCACTTGCCCTCCATCCAGACCGCGCTGAGCGTGGCTGCGGCCGCGTCCCACGCCGATCCCGGGCGCACCCGATCCGGCCACATCGCGGCCAGCGGCGCGGCGGACCAGTCTCCCGGGCGGCACAGCCCGGCCACCAGGTGCGGAAGCGAGGCATCGAGCCGCGCCGCCGTCTCCAGCCCGCGGGGCGATCCACCGCCGAGTGCCCGCCGGAGCCTGCGTCGCCACGTGCCCTGCCGTGCCACGAACCCGGCATAGCCGGCGGCGTCCGTGCCCGCCAGCGCCAGCGGGCCGTGCTCCAGCCAGCGGCCGGCAGCCTCACGGGCCTCGGCCGCAAAGTCCCGCGACTCCTCCGCCCAGTCCTCCGTGGGGCGCAGCTTGTGTTCCACCGCCTCGGCGTGCGCCTTCCGCACCGCCCCGGGCGCCTGCAGCGATGTCAGCGCCGCCGGACGCTCCGCGTACTTGAGGGGCAGAGTGCCGGCCGCCAGCAGGCGCGCGTCCCCCAGCGCCAGGTCCGACTTGAGCCGCGCGTTGAGCCGGAAGCTCGCGGAGCAGCGCGGGAGGTGCGCCGGCGGCGCGGAATCCGCGTCGCAGGAAAGCGCCGAGATCAGCAGCCCGAAGCCGCGATTGGCCAGCAACCGGTGCGCCTCCGACACGCGCACGGCCGCATCCAGCGCACGCGGCAGCCGCTCCACTTCCCCCGGCCCGCCCCACGCCACGCGGTGGCCGTTGCGGATCTCCTGGTGCACCAGCGTGCGCGGGGATCGCCGCCAGTCGGCGGCAGAGGCCCAGGCGAGGTCCACCGAGTCCAGCCCCCAGTCCGCCGCCCAGCGAAGCGCGCAATCGTGGGTGTCCGGCGGGGACGCGGAGTCGGTGCGGCGCAGCAGGATGAAGTCCACGTCGTTCCACGGACGGTAGCCGCCCCTGCGGGTGCGCAGCAGGCTGCCCTCCCCGCGCCCGAAGCCGCCGATCACCAGCACTCCCTCGAGGTGCCGGCCCCAGGCCTTCACGATGGCCGCCACCAGCCCGTCGAGCATCTGGCCCGCGGCGCTTTCGGCGGCCGGGTCGTCCCATGCGGTCCAGCTCACGCCGCGCCCGCCCGGGGGGCCGATCCGGGCCCCGCGGCCGCGCCCTCGGCCAGCGCGCGGTACATCTCGAGGTGATAGCGCAGTGCCGGACCCAGCTCCGCGAAGCGCCCGGCGCGCAGCACCGCCCACAGGTCGCCGGGAAGGCCGCGGAGCCAGGCCTGCTCGGGCAGCCCGCCGCCCAGCACCGGCAATCCCAGGCGCGCGAGCGCGCGCCCCTCTTCGCGGTAGCGCGCGCGCAGCGCCCCGGCGTCGTAGCCGTGCGCGTGGATCACCACGGCCTCGGGCACGTACACCACGCGCAGACCCCGGGCGAGCGCCCAGCGGCCCCACTCGAGGTCCTCCGCCAGCGGCAGGGATTCGTCGAAGGGATGCTCCCGCCACAGGCTGCGGCGGAGCGCGGAGGAGGCGTTGGACAGGATGGTGGGGGAAGGTCCCCGGTCGGGATAGGCGCGCCGCAGGTCGCGGGCCTCCAGTACCGACGCCACCGGGCCGGGAGCCTGACGCGCGAACGTGGCGGCCACCTCGGGCGAGTCCAGCGGGGCCAGGAGCGTGCGCAGCCATGCGTCGTCCGCGGGCACGGCGTCGTCGGAAAGGAACACCAGGATCTCGGAGGCGGCGGCGCGGGCCGCCGCGTTCGAGCTGCGCGCGTGGCTGAAGGGGCCCTCGAAGCGCACCACGCGCACCGGCCCGCCGGCCAGCGGCTCGCTCGCGCCTGGCGCCGGGCCGGTGTCCAGGATCACCGCCTCGAAATCCACGCCGCGCTGCGCCCGGACCGCCGCCACCGTGCGACGGAGCTGTTCTCCCCCGTCGCGGGTTCGGATCAGGACCGAGGCGCGCGGCGGGCCGCTCACGGCGCGCCCGCCTCCCCGGGGGGCCACGGCGCGATCCAGATGTCCACGCCACCCGTTTCGTCCTTGGAGCAGAACGCCAGCCATTTTCCGTCCGGGGAGAAGGCCGGGTAGTACGAGCTGGGCAGGTCCATCTCGATTCGGTGGCCCTTCAGCGCGGACTCCAGCGGGGCCACCCACAGGTGGTAGATGCCCTTCTCGTCGGCCGCGGCCCACAGCAGGTGGCTCCGGTCGGGCGTGAACACCGGGCACATCTCGAATCCCGGCATCTGGCTCCACGGCTGCGGCCGTCCGCCGGTGACCGGCAACCGGTAGATGTCGAAGTTCACCCGGCTCATGGCGCTGGAGAAGAACACCTCGGACTCGTCCGGGCTCAGCACGGGGTGGTAGATCACCTCCCGCGAGCGGAACAGGCAGGTCTCCGCGCCGGTGGCGATGTCGCGCACGTAGATGCCCTGGAGCGTGTCCCGCTCGGAGACATAGAGGATCCGACGCCCGTCCTTGAACCACTTGGGGAACAGGTTCACGTGGCGCGGGTCGGTGACCGCCCAGGCGCTGTCCGCGTCCATGCGCTTCTGCCAGATGTTGTTCTGGCCCTGCTGGATGCTCATGTAGAGCACGCTCCGGCCGTCGGGGCTCACGGCGGGCCAGGAGTCGTCCCATATGCCGTAGGTGAACTGCGCGGCGGTGTCGGTGTCGGCCGACGTGATCCACAGGCAGTTCCGTCGCACCTGCGCCTCCCGTCCGCTGGAGAACAACACCTGCCGGCCGTCGGCGGTCCAGGCCGGAAACCCGTTGAACCCGGTGTGGAACGTGAGCGGGCGCGGCTTGAGCGCCGCATCTGCCGGCGGGACGAGGCCGGCGCACGGCAGCGCGCACAGCAGTGCAACCAGGAGTGGGGCGGCGTGCCGCGCCGCGGTGCGTGTGGTGGTCATCCCGTTCCTCCATCGCGGTCCAGCCTGCGGGCATCCCGCAGCACACCGCGGGCCCTCGAGCGCTGGCCGCGCGTGAGCCGCGGCCCCAGCCGGGCGAGCAGTTCGTCCAGTTCCTCGCATTCGATTCCCATCCGGAGACTGCCCCGCGCATGGGCCAGGAGCTGGCGCGGCCGGTCTGAGCCCAGCAACGCCCCCACGGTCACCACCTCCCGGGCCGCCGGGGGCAACCCTGGCCGGGACAACACACGCCCGTAACCTACTTCTGTCATAAGGGCATCCAGCTCCGGGCTCAGCCTGCGCATGAAGTTCCGGAGCCCCGCGTACGTGGGTCCGTAGATACGCGCGCACAACTTTCCCCCCGCCCGCTTCCAGCTCGTCCGGGTGCCGCCGCTGGGCCGGCCCGGCCCCGGCGGGGAACCCTGGGGGCCGGACTGCCGCCACACGCGAAACGCCTCGATGGCGGTCGGGTAGCCCGAGAAGAGCACCAGCTGCAGCAGGGTTTCCTCCACCGCGCGCGCTCCGCACGCCGCTTCCGCACTGCGCAGCAACCCCGGGAGCGCCCGCCAGCGCCCCTGCGCGCCCGCGCAGGCCAACTCCGCCAGCAGGGCGCGGGCCGCCCTTGCCTGGGCGTCCCCCAGGTGATACCTTTCGCGCCCACCCTGGACACGATGGGAAGCCGTGCGTCCTCTAGCTCTCGTGGTGTTTCTCACCGGCACTCTTCTGCTGCTCCTTCACCTCGGCCGCGCGGACATCCGCGGCGGCGAGGAGGGCCGGCACGCGGTCATGGCGCGCAACGCCGCGCGCCACGCATCTCAATTGCTCAATCCCTCGCCCGAACCGGCGGGCGCTCCGGGGCGCACCCCGTTCCTGTACCCCGCAGTGGCCGCGGCCTTTCTCCGGCTGCCCGGCCCCGCGGAAGGCGCCCTGAGGCTGCCCTCGTCGCTCGCCGTGCTGGCCGCCGCCGCGGCGCTGGGACTGCTGGCGGCCCGGGGCGCGCCGCTGGCCGGGGTGACCGCCATGGGGCTCTTCCTGCTGAGCCCGCTGGCGCTCATCGCCGGGCGCCTCGCCACCCCCGACGCCGCAGCCACCCTGTTCGCCGTGCTGGGCTTCGCTTCCTCGGTCACCGCGGCCCGCAGCGGCAACCGGCCGGGGCTCGCGCTCTCGGGGGTGCTGCTGGGCCTGTCATTCCTGTGCCGCCCGTGGGTGTGCCTGCCGGCGGTGGCCGGTTCGCTGGTGGCCCCGGCCGCCGCGCCGCACGGCCGGCACGATCGGCCCGAGCGCCGGCTGCTCACGCTCGCGGCCGCCTTCGCGCTCACCGCCGGCTCCCATTGGATCCTGGTCTCGCTGTTCTCGCCGCTCACCTGGAACCACTGGGTGGATGCGCTCACCGCGCCGCTGATCACCCGTCCCGTCGGGGCCAGCTGGCCGAACGACGCCCACCTGGAACTGTGGGCCACCCTCGCCCCCGCCCTGCCCCTGATCGCCCTGGGCCTGCTGGCGCACCTGCGCGATCCGTTCGAGCCGCTGCACCTGGCCACGATGGCGTGGGCGGCGGCCTCGCTGGTGGCGCGGCCCGTCCCCATGGACGGCCCCGGTGCCCTGATGTTCCTCCCGGCCTGGTGCCTGGTGGGCGCGGCCGGCGCGGTGGAGCTGAGCCGGTGGGCCACCGTGGAGCAGTGGCGCTATCCGTGGTCGGCGCGCATCGGCATTGCCGCGCTGGTGGCCGCGGCCGGCGCGGCATTCATCCCGGTGTTCGCCCCCGCGCTGCGCCCCCTCGGCGGACCGCTCGCGGTGGGCCTCGATCTCGCCGGCTGGGCGGCGCTCCTGTGGCTGATCGCGGGCCGGTACGCCACGCAGCCCCTGAAGCTGGCCGCCGCCGCCACGGGGCTCCTGACCGTGCTCGGGGCGCAGGCAATCGTGACCCTGCCCCTGCTGCACCGGGCCGAGTCCCGTTCCGCCTATCGCGAGGCCGGCGCACTGCTGGCGACCACCGTCCAGGGGGCGGCCCTCGACGCGGTGGCATTCGTGGCGCCCGACCCGGAAGCGCTGGCCTTCTACGTCTACCGCCGCGGGGTCTCGTGGGCTCCGGGGGGCCGCATCATGGATCCCGGCGCCTTCCTGGACCTGGCGGACGGCCGGCACGCCCGCGCCTACGTGGTGCCCGCCGGCCCGGCCCCGGCGCGCGAGGGCGCGGAGCCTCCGAGTGGCATGATCGAGTGGCTGGCCACGAACAAGGCCGAGCGCACCGCGGAGCTCGGGGGGCTGCTCGGCTCACCGCCGCCCTGCCGCGTCTTCGTGAACGGCGCCCCCAACGTGCCGCCGATGGGTCCGGCCCGCCCTCCCGGTGTGCCCGAGCGCAAGGCCATCATCCATCCCGAGCCGCAGCCCAGGCGCTACCGGCGCCTCTGAGACTTTCCGGGGCCGGGGCGCCTGCTGTCGGGCGTGCGGGGATTCGCCGCCCGGGCCCCGGCCTGCGCGAGGAACTCCGCGAGCGTGCGGTGGCCGGGACCCGGACGCCACGTGATGGCTCCGCCGCCGGCCGTCGCCGGGAACGCCGCGTAGGTGGAATCCGGCGCGAGCGTCCCACCGCCTCCGGTCACCCTGGCCCCCGGCGGCGCGAACACTCGCACGCGGGCGGGCCCTGCCGCCCCGGCCTCCAGCCTCCAGGTCCAGCCCGCGGCCCTCGCACGGTAGTTCGCCTGCACCGTCACCCGGTCACCGCTCACGAGAAGTGGGCCCACCACCAGCGATTCGCCCGGCGCGACCGCGGGCAGGCCCCTGCCGAGCGCCAGGTCCCCTTCCACGTCGGAAACCACCCGGTCCAGCAACTCGCGGGCGGCGCGCGAGCCCTCGACGGCTTCCGGCGGGATCACCAGGTCGAAGTCCCGGCGCCGGATGTTGAACGTCGCGGGGAGGCCCCCCTGCACCGTGGAGTGGGCCACCACCGACAGCAGTCCCCGCGCGCCGGCTTCGGAATCGTCCGGCAGCGCCGCCACCCGATCCAGGGAACGGCCGACGAAGGCGGAGTCCCCCACGCACGCCATTCCCTCGCTCAGGCGCCAGCCGCGCTCGCGCGTCAGCACGCCCAGCTTTCCGGTGGGCATGCCGCCGGAGAGGCCGAGCCAGCCCAGGGCGGGCTCCCCGCGGGCGAGCGCGGAATCGGGCAGGGCCTGGAGCCGCTCCTCCAGCCGCGCGCGCGCGACGCGGGACTGCTCCAGCCGGCGCGCGGCTTCGCCCGCCCGGCCGGCACAGGCCAGCCAGCCAGCGTAACGGTTCAGCGCCCACGCGGACGTGGCCAGCTCGAGCAGGTCGGCGCCCCGGGGCGCGCCGGGAGAGCACCACGCCGCCAGGCTGTCCGCGCTGCGGGCCAGGGCGGCAGCGAGACTGTCCCCGGGGGGCAGGCACGCCGGTGAGGCCGCCGGCGAAGCGTGGCCGCCCGACTGCGCGGACGGCGGGTCCAGGGCCAGTTCCGATTCGATCCCCAGCAACCCCGCGGTGGCGGCCCGGCCGTCGCGCGTGGAGAGCAGCACGTCCCCCTCGCGGTGCATCGCCCGGAGCCCGTCCATGCCGAGGCGGGTCCAGTGGCCCATTCCCAGGCGCTGCCACAGCCTCAGCACCCGCACCATGTCCAGCGGCTCGGGCGCGGGGCGCCGGTTCTTGTTGGAGAGAATCGTGGGCAGCCCCAGGTCGGCCCGCACCTGGAGCAGGCCCAGGGCGAGGTTGCCGCGAACGAACTCGTCCAGCTTGCGCTCCCCCAGGTGCATCGCGGGCAGGCCCCGAAGCCAATCATCCCAGGTGGCGTCGAAGCGGGCGCGCAGGGTATCCGAGGACATGGAGTTCAGCAGCCCGGCGTAGGAGTCCGGAGCGGGCTCGGCGGGGTAATAGAACGTCAGCGTGGTGTCGCGGCCCGGCGCGATCGGCAGCTCGTAGCGGGCGAGCAACACCGGGCTGGTGGGCGTGGTCTCACTGGCCACCGCGCCGAACATGCCGCCGTAACTCCGGCCAGGATACGCATAGCGCGCCGAGGAGCCCCGCGGATACACACCCATCACCTGCATCTCGCGGATGATGGCGTTGCGGCGGAATTCGTAGTGCCAGCCGAACGAGAAGTGATAGCCCACCAGGCACCAGCGTCCCGGGGAGTCCGGCGCGCGCATGCCGGCCCAGAAATGCGCCTGCCGCTCCTCGAAGCCCAGGTTGGCGATACGCACGCGCACCACGTCCACCTGCGGCGGACACGCCCCACCCAGGGCCAGCGGGGCCGAGAAGTACTGGAACTCGTAGCGGAAGCCGTCGCGCTCCAGGCGGCCGTGAAGCAGCGGGCGCCCGTCGGGCGCGCAGGAGATGGCCACGCCGTCCACGGGGGCCATCTCGACCCCGGTGTAGTAGGTGAATTCCGCGTAGCCGTTGTTGAGATAGCCCTCGGCCGTGACCTGCGAGGCCGTGGGCCGGCCCGGCAGCCCCACCTGGTAGACGGGCCGGGTGAAATAGTCCGCCGGCCGCGCGGGCGGCGCGAAACCGGAGTGGAGTGCCAGGAATGCGAGGAATGCCAGGGAGGTCCGCACGGGGCAATTATAAGGCAGGGCAGCACATGGGACAAGGCGGACCGAGCCCGGGCCGGGCGCGGACGGACCCCGGGCGGGACCCGGACGGGGCCCGCCCGTCCCTGCCCGCGCAGATTCGCGGATCAGCTCCCATCGAGGCCCAGTCGGTGCGATTCCCACACCGCCAGACGCCCCGCCCCGTAGCCCAGGGCCGCCCCCGCCAGCACGTCCGTGGGCCAGTGCCGGCCCAGGTACACGCGCGAGATCCCCACCAGCGCGGCCGCCGCGTAAGCCCACGGGGCGACCTTCGGGTGGCGCTCGGCGATCACCGTGGCGAATGCGAAGCTCACCGCCGCGTGGCCGGACGGAAAGGAGGAACCGATCCGCGCCGATGGGCCGTCGGGCCGCTCGCGGTAGACCAGCAGTTTGAGCCCCAGCGCCATCGCCCCGGCCTGCATGGTGGCCGCTCCCGCGACCCGGCCGGTGACCGCGAGGCTGTCGTGGCCGAGGAGCGCCAGCGCCCCGCACCCGGCCAGCACCACCGCCCCGTTGCCCAGCTGCGTGGCGCCGGACATGAAGTCGTGGACCGTGGGATCGTAGAGCGTCTCGTGGAAGAACTTCCGGCCTTCGCGGTCGAAGGAGTTCTCGGCGCGGGCGGGCGCGGGCGCAGCCAGCGCCAGCAGCAGCCACAGGAACGGGAACATCGCCCCGGGCTGCACGCGGGATCGCGCGGGGAGACCGGCCCGGCGCTCACATGGCATCCAGGATCTCCTTGACCGTGGTCCGCACCCGCTCGGCGGTATCCAGGGCCGAGCGGGAGTCGTAGTCGTCGTACAGGCGCTCGGCGCGGGCTTGGCCGACGCCGGACTCGAAGCCCGCCTCGCGCTCTTCCCAGGCCACCCGAGCCACGTGGATGAGCGCGTCCAGCTTCGCCCTGGCGGAGGGGGAAAAGCGGTCGCGGTGCTCGTCGAGCTGCGGGCCGACGTCCACCCACGTGGGGGGATCCACCCCCACCGCGGCGAGGGCCGCCTTCAGCGCCGCCTCGATGGCGTCGTAGCCCGCGCGGGCCGCCAGCCCGTGCCGCCCGGCGGCCGCGTGCGCCTCGCCGTGCTCCAGTTCGCCGACCAGCCCGGCCAGCCTCCGGCGCGCCCGGTTCAGGGCATCCGATGACATGAACCGCCGTCTCCCTTCACGCTCCTAGAACAGGCTGCCCAGGCTCAGCAGCCAGCGGGCGCGCACCGCGCCCTCGCCCCCCGCGGGCCGGCTCAACCAGACCGGGAAATCCAGGCGCACCGTAAGATCCCATGGCAGCCCGCGCCCCACCAGCGAGAATCCGGCGTCGGCGTACGTGGCGCCCGCACCGTCCACGCCACTCACCCCACCGAGCCGCGCGGCGTCGGCGAACACCAGCGCCACCACCTGCGGCCGCCGCGGCTCGTCGAGCCCGGACCAGATCATGGACTCCGGGCCGAACCAGGCGCGGGCCAGCGGCGCCTCCAGGTTGGCGGCCGCGAAGCGGCGTGACACGACGTCGCGGTCGAAATAGCCGCGCACCCCGGCGCCCCCGGCCACCACCACGTGCCCGCCGGTGTCGAACACGCCGCGCGAGCGTGCCAGCGCGTGGTCGAATTCCTCGTGCGGGCCGGCACCGGCGAGGCGGAAGAGCTCCTGGGGAGCGGCGATTGGACGGGGGCCGGGGTCCGTGGGAAGAACGGCGCGGACCTCCAGCGTGGGCAGCGTGCCCGCGGCCAGCCGCACCCGGGCCCGGTCCGCGCCCCCGCGTCTTGCATGCAGGCGCAGGGCGCCGGAGAAGCGCACGAAGCGATCGCCGCCGGTCCGGTCGATTGATGACGGCATACTGCCCCGCGCCTGGAATTCCGGTCGCACTGCCAGGGAGCGGAACATCCAATCGCCGGCCGCGGAAACGTCCCACGTGGTCTGCCCCCAGCTCACGGAGTCCCCGTTGGGGGATCCCTCCCGGTGGCGCAGGTACTCGGGGTGGAACAGCAGCCAGCGCTCGATCCCCGCGCGCACCGCGTAGCGCGGCGTGCGCGCCGGGTCCGGCTGCAGCCACAGCGTCACGCCCCCGCGGGAGCGCGAGCGGCCCTCGCCCCGGGCCGCGTCCAGCGCCAGCTCGCCCCGCAGCGTCCGCCCCGCGAAGCGGAAGGCGGCGGAGCCGTCCAGCCACGGCCGAAGAGCGCCCTCGAGAGAGCGAGTGGGCAGCGCGCCCCCGACGCCGAGGGTCCAGCCCCCGTCCGGAGGCTCCAGTCTCAATCGTAGCCCCGCGCCGGCGCCGTCCAGCCGGTTGTAGGTCAACATGGGCCGCCACCACAGGGTGGCGCGGTCCACGCGGCGCGCCTGCAGCCTCGCGACCCCGTTGGCGAACTGCAGCGCCACGCCCCCGCGCCATTCCTCCGCCGGCGGGTGCGCCCGCGCCACGCCCCCGAGCCAGAAGCCGAAGAAGCTGTCCAGGGGCTCGCCGGTCGAGCTCTCCATCGCGGAAAGGAAGTCGGCGGTGGTGGGGTGTCCAAAGCTCCACCGCGAGGCGTAGTCGCGCAGCGCCTGTTCCATGTGCTGCGGCCCGAGGCGCCGCTCGAGCGCGTCCAGCATCAGCGCACCACGGGTGTAGACGGCGCGGATGTAGGCGGTCTGGGTGGCGAAGGAGTCGGCCGGGAGGCCCATCGGCTCGCCTCCCCCGCGGCGTTCCCAGTCGAGGAGCGCCCGCCAGTGCTCGCTGCGCTGGTCGTCGGGGGTGACCAGCAGCCGCGCCAGGGCGCCGCCCGGGGCGCGCAGGTTGTGCGTCCCGCCGTAGCGGCGTTCCACCGACTTGAGCGCCAGCCAGGTGGCCGGTCCCTCGTCCAGGAAGGCCTCGCGCGCCTCGTCGTTGGCCACGGTGCCGTAGAACCACTGGTGCGCCACTTCATGCGCGAGGACCTCCTGGAAACGGCGCGAGCGCGTGTCGGCGTAGTGCGCCCGCGAGATCCACACCAGTGCGGGCTTCTCGATGCTGGCGGAGAGGGCCCGGGTGCCGACCAGGTCCAGGTGATCGTGCGGGTAGGGGCCCAGGCGGGCAGCCAGATCCGCGAGCACTTCCGCCGCCCACCCGGGGGCGCCGGCCCACGTCCCGGCGTCCCCCGGCGGGCACACCGCGGAAACGGTCACCCCGTCCCGGCGCAGGGCGCGCCATGTGAAGCTCTCCATCGCCGCGAACGCGAAGTCGTGCACCCGCTCGGCGCCCAGGCGCCAGGTGACCAGCGCGTTGCGGTCCGATTCCGGCGGCCCCGGGCGTTCCCACACGAGCACCTCCCGCTCCCCCAGCCCCCGCAGGCGCAGCCGCACCTCCGAAGGAAGCACCTCGTCCGGGTTGAGCAGGCTGCCGGTGGCCACCACCAGGTAGCTCGCCGGGAGCGTGAGCGCCACCTCGTAGCTCCCGAAGTCGGCGAAGAACTCCCCGCGCCCGGCGTACGGGTCCGCGTGCCAGGCGCCGCGGGACGGGTCACCGGGGACCGGCGCGTACACCGCCACCTTCGGGAACCACTCGCCGGCGAAGAACTCGCGGCCGCGAAAACCGTCGTGCACGTTGATCCCGGGGAAGCGGTCCACGAAGGACAGCACCGCGCGCACGGAATCACCGGGCGCGAGCGGCCCGGGCAGCTCCAGCACGCCGAGGCTGGGATCGGGACCCGGGACGAAAGGGCGGGGCTGCCCATCCACGCGGGCCGACTCCACCTCGCACTCGCCCCAGCGCGATGGCTCCAGGTCCGCCACGTCCCAGCGGTCCCCCCGGCGATGGGCCCGGTCCAGCTCGGTGCCGGGGCGCACGGCGCGGTGGTAGAGGTGGAAGGTCAGCGCGCGCAGGGTGTCGGGCGAACGGTTGAGATAGGTGAGCGTCTCGCGGCCGGAGATCACGCGGGCGTCGGGATCGAGCTCCACCTCGAGGCGATAGTCCGCGGACTGCTGCCAGCGCGGCGGTTCCGGCGCCGCCGCGGCCGGAGGAGCCCAGGCCGCGGCGCACCCGGCCAGCGCGAACCACGCGGCGCGATGCCGGAATCCAACGAGTGTCGTCACGGGTCCCGATGGTAGGCGAGCCCGGTGGCCATGCCAACGAGGGATTGACCCCGGCGTCACCGGGTGTCACCTTCCCCGTGTCCGGCAGGGCGTTTCCGCACGCCGCGGCCCCGGCCCGGTCCCCGAGACCTTTGGGACCGCCCCACCCGCCCGGACGGGCCGCCGGATTCTCCGCCGCACGTCCCTTCATACCGGGAACCCATGAGCCGGGAGGCGTCGTTGCAGACCTATTACGATCCCGCCGACCTCGCGAAGTTCGGCGACATCGCCGAAGGCGGCAGGGACCTGGCCGCGAAGTTCTTCGCCTACTACGGCGCCGCGCTCTCCTCCGGCGCGCTGTCCGCCCGCGAGAAGGCCCTCATCGGGCTGGCCGTGGCGCACACCGTGCAGTGCCCCTACTGCATCGACGCCTTCACCTCCAAGTGCCAGGAGGAGGGCGCCGACCTGGAACAGATGACCGAGGCCGTGCACGTGGTGTGCGCGGTGCGCGGCGGCGCCTCGCTGGTGCACGGCGTGCAGATGCTCGAGCACGCCCGCAAGGCGGGCATGTGAGCGGCTCCCCGCGCGCCACCGAATCCCTGCGCTCCCGACACTCCCCCCTGGCGGAGCCGGCCGCCCAGCTCGCCCTGGTGCGGTCGCTGCGCCTGTCCCCGCATGAGAGCGGCGGGCAGGAGGGCTTCGCCGCGCGCCTGGCGGCGGCGGGCTGGCCCGCCCTGCAGCCCGGGGGCATCGAGGTGTTCCAGATCAACCTCGGCAAGCTCTGCAACATGACCTGCCGCCACTGCCACGTGGACGCCGGCCCCGATCGCGTGGAGGAGAACATGGACCGCGCCACGGCCGAGGCGTGCCTGGCGGCCCTGGACCGGACCTCCGCGCACACGGTGGACCTGACCGGCGGTGCGCCCGAGCTGAACCCCAGCTTCCGGTTCCTGGTGGACGAGTGCGTGGCGCGAGGCAGGCACGTCATGGACCGCTGCAACCTGACCGTGCTGCTGCTGCCGAAGTTCCGGGACCTGCCGACGTGGCTCGCGGAGCGCGGGGTGGAGGTGGTGTGCTCGCTGCCGCACTGCCGGCGGCGCAACACCGACGCCCAGCGCGGCGACGGCACGTTCGAACGGTCCGTCGAGGCCATGCGCCGCCTGAACGCCGCCGGCTACGGCGCGGGCGACCCGAAGCGCCGGCTCACGGTGATGGTCAATCCCACCGGCGCATTCCTCGCCGGCGACCAGGCGGCCATGGAGAGGGAGTGGAAGGAGACCCTGCAACGCGAGCAGGAGGTGCGCTTCGACCGGCTGATCACGCTCAACAACATGCCGATCTCGCGCTTCCTGGAATGGCTCGTGGACACCGGGAACCTGGGGACCTACATGGAGCGGCTGACTTCGGCATTCAACCCCGCGACCATCCCCGGCCTGATGTGCCGCAACACGCTGTCCATCTCCTGGGACGGGCGCATCTTCGACTGCGACTTCAACCAGATGCTGGACATGGAGGCGCGCCTGCCGGGCGGGGGCACGATGACGGTGCAGGAGTTCGACCCGGACAGGCTGGCGAAGCGGATCGTGGCCACGGACAGCCACTGCTTCGGGTGCACCGCGGGGGCGGGATCTTCGTGCGGGGGGGCCACCGCGCCGCCGGGCCCGGGCGGCAACGGTGACGGCGGGAGCCGGTAGGCGGGAGCCCGCGGGCAGGAGCCCGCAGACGGGAGCCCGCGAGCGGGCGCGGCGCCCGCCGGCCTCGCTGCTGCCGGCTAGATGACCTCCAGCGAGCCGGCCTGCACCCAGCCGGCCAGGTCCGCGGAGAGCTCGATCTCGCGCCACGGCCCGGCGGCGCGGCCCACGCGCACCACGGTGCCCTCGTGGAGCGTGAAGGGCGCGGGGAAATCGGTGCCCGGACCGCTGCGCACCGCCACCTCCTGGCCCAGCAGCACCGCGCGCACGTCCGAGCGGTCGCGCATCCCGAGCGCGACCCCGCCCGCCTGCAGCGCCAGGCCCGCCCCCAGCAACACCCCGGCCCAGCGCAGGGCCGTGCCGCGCCCTCCGGCAAGGCGAAGCGCCCCCAGCCCCGCGGCGCCCGCGAGCAGGGCCCAGCCGATCCAGAACAGTGTGGATGCCGACACCCGGCGGACCACCTCGAGGGCGAACTTCGCCAGCTTGGAAGTCTCCTCGGGCGGGCGCGCGTCGCGGGTCAGGCTGCGCGCGTAGCGCAGGCTGGCCTGCACGTCGGGCTCGTCCAGGCCCATGCGCCGCGCGCGCTCGTAGCCGGCGATGGACCGGCCCAGCTGCCCGCTCTTGAGCAGCGCGTTGGCCCGGTTGTACTCCAACTGCGGCGCGGAGAGGCCGGTGCCCCGGGCGCGATCGTACAGGCGAACCGCGTCCTGGAAGCGCCCGGCCCGGTAGGCCGCATTGCCTTCCTGGTAGGTCCGCTCGGCCTGCGCGGGGACGGCGGCAACTTCCCCCGCACGGCCTGCCGCAGCGGTAATGACCTGCGCCAGCGCAAGGGAAATCGCGAGCCGGCCCGTGATCCGGCCCACGAACCTGCGCGCAGGGCGGCCCACGCTCCTCTCCCGCCTCATCGCCGGCCTCCCTTCCTCCGCGCCGAATCCACCGCGCGCGCCAGCGCTTCCGCGCCGGCGGCCAGTTCGGCCCGCGCGGCGTCCGTCAGCGCCCCGGGTGCGTAGCGGAAACGGTCCTGGCGCTCCAGTTCGGCATGGATCACCGCCACGTCCTCCGCGGCTGTCCTGCGCGCGGCCAGGGCGGCGTCCAGCCCGTCGCGGGTGAACCCCGCGGGCAGGGCCAGGGACTCCGTCAGCACCTCGGCGACGGTCCGCTGCAATTCAGCCAGCAGCGGCGCGGCATCGGTGCCGGGCGGGGCCGAGCCCAGTCGCCGGGCGGCCGCGCGAAGCCTGCCGCCGCCGCGCGCGGGGGCGCCGCGACGCGCGCGCTCCCGGAGGTTCATCAACAGCGCGGCCGCCAGCCAGCCCGCCAGCGGCAGCGCCTCCAGCGCCCACGTGGACGGCCGCGACAGGAAGTCGGTCCGCGGAGCGCGCCACGCTCCCGGCTCCGTGCGGATGAAGCGCACGTCGCCCGCGGCGCGGGGCGGGCCGCCCGCGGCCACCGCGGAACCCGCCTCGCCCGCGCGCACCCGCAGCGGGATGGGCGCGGTGCGCACGGTGCGGTACTCGCGCAGATCGGGGTCGAAGTACACCAGCGAGAGCGGCGGCAGGGTGTACTCCCCGACCACCTCGGGCAACAGCATGGTCTGCACCGTCTTCTCCCCGCGCACCTGCGACTCGGTCTTGGACATGCTGATGTTGCTCGAGCCGGCATAGGTCTTGAAGTTGTTCAGCGGGGGTAGCTGCGGGTCGGGCACGGTCTTCACGTTTCCCTGCCCGCGCACGCGCACGGTGAGCGTCACCGGCTCGTTCTGGCGCGCTTCCTGCCGGTCCACCGACGCCTCCAGCGAGTAACGGCCCACCGCCCCGCGGAACTCGGGCGGGGACTTCGGAGGCACGAGGGCGTCAATCTCCAGCGGATCGGTGGTGAGCGACGCCTCGCGCACGCGCCCGCGCATCTGGAACAGGCTGAAGGGGTCGTCCGGGTCCGGCCGGCCGGACTCCTCCACCTGGCAACGCAGCCGGGCGCGGCCGATCACGTGGCGCCCCGGCGTGGTGGGAAACAGCGCCATGCGCAGCTCGGTGACGTAGTACTGGCGCCCGTTGACCACCTCGTAGTAATTGCGCTGCGGCGGCAGGTCCTCGGACCAGAATCCGGTGACCGGCGGCCCCGAGTACTCCGGGGTGCGGGTGAGACGCCCGGATCCGTTGTAGAACTTGAATGTCCATGTGACCTGCTGGTTCACGTACGCCCGCGCGCGGTCCACCGAGGCGCGCACGAACATGTCGTCGCCGCGGGCCACGCGCCGGCCCCCGGGGCCGGCCGGGGGCTGGACCGGCGCGCCGCGGCCGGCCGGGCCCTGCGGCGGCGCGTTGGTCACCGGAGGGGAGCTGCGCACTTCGAGCTCGATGGAGTTGGAGCGGACCACCTTGCCGCCGATCTCCACCTCGGCGGGCCCCAGGGTGAACTTCCCGGGCCCCTTGGGCATCAGCACGTAGGCGAAGGTGGCGGCCGCCGAGAATTTGCCGTTCACGATGGAGATGTTGCGCGAGGTGCCGGCGGCGTACACCACGAACCCGGGCATCGGCGGCAGCTTGGGGCTGCCGTCCCCACCCTGGAGGGTGAGCGTGTAGGTGATCTGCTCGCCCACGCCGGCCACATTGCGGTCCACCGCGGCCTGCAGGCGCGGCTCCTCCGCGCGCGCCGCCGGGGCGGCAATCGCCAGGCACAGCCACGCCAGGAGCGCGGCGGCCAGGGCCGCGGGACGCACACGCGGGCCTCCGGGGAGGCTCACGAGCCCTCCCCCCGGAAGGCGCTCGGTGAAGATGCTCACCAGTCCTTCTCCAGGCGCCGCTCGGTGACGCGCGCCTTCATCCGTTCGTTCTGCAGCCGCTGCTCGTCGGTGGCCAGCGCTTTCAGGATCTGCTCCGCCTGCTCCTTGTTGAGCTGCTGGGGGTCCTTCGCGGATTGGCTCTGCTTCTGGCCCGAGGGCCCGTTGCCCTCGCTGGGCTTGGGACGCTCACCGCCCTTGTCAGGTTGTTTCTTCTGCTGCTTGTCCCCTCCACCTCCGCCGGGGTTCTGCTGTTGCTGGCTGGCCTGCTCCAGCCGGGCCTTCACCAGCTCGTAGTTGAACTTGGCGTCGGCGTCCTCGGGGTTCTGCCGCAGCGAGGACCGGAAGCTCTCCAGCGACTGCGGCAGCTGGTTCGAGCGGACCATGGCGTCCCCGTGATTGAAGTGTCCCGCGGCGCGCAGGCCGGGCGTGCCGCCCCGCGAGGCTTCCTCGTACTCCCGGGCGGCCTCGGCGTAGCGTTTGAGCCGGTAGAGGGCGTTGCCCGCGCCCTGGTGCAGTTCGGCCACGCCGGGGTGGCGCAGGAGCCCTTCCCGGTACGCCGCCAGCGCCGCCTCGAACTTCTGCTGCTCGAACATGCGGTTGCCGGCGTCCAGCGCGTCGCGCGGCGATTCCGCAAACGCGGCACCCGCGGCCAGCGCCACGGCGGCCACGCAGGCCGCCGACAGCGCGGCGCGGAGGAGCCGGCGCCCCGGAGGGCGGATGTGTGCGCGCCCGCCGGGGCGCAGGAAACCGGCGGTCCCGGGCCGCCCGCTCATCGCCGTCCTCCCGGCCGCCGCTTCCAGCGCCGCTCGCCGATCCACCATTCCGCCAGCAACAGCGCGAAGCCGGCGCCGGCGAACCATTGGAACCGGTCCTCGAACTGCGTCACCACTCCCGACTGCACTTCCTTCTTCTCCTGGCCCTCGATGGCTGCGGCCACCTGCTCCAGCTCGAGGTTCCCGGGGTTGGCGCGGAAGTACGCGCCGCCGGTGTCCCGGGCCAGCCGGCGCAGCGGTTCCTCCTCGAGCCGGGTCATGACCACCCGTCCCTGCGAGTCCCGCTTGAACCCGGTGGTGCGCCCCTGCGAGTCCAGCAGCGGGATGGGCACGCCCGTGGGGTTGCCGATGCCCACGGCGTAGATCTTCACCCCGTTGCGCCGCGCGGTCTCCACCGCCGCGTCGAGGTCCCCCTCGTGGTCCTCGCCGTCGGTGAGCAGCAGCAGCGCCTTGTACTTGGTCTCCTTCTGGACGAAGCCGCGCACCGAAACGCGCACCGCCTCGGCCAGCGCGGTGCCCGGTTCTGGCACCGTCTCCGGCGAAACCGCGTTCAGGAGCAGCGCCACCGCGTTGTAGTCGAGGGTGAGCGGGCACACGGTCACCGCCCGCCCCGCGAACGCCACCAGCCCCACGCGGTCCCCGCGCAGCCGGCTCATCAGCTCCACCAGGGCGCGCCTGGCCGAGGCCAGCCGGTCGGGCCGGTAGTCCTGCGCGCGCATGCTGGTCGAGGCGTCCAGGGCCACCACCAGGTCAATGCCTCGCTGCTTCACGTTGCGCAGCCGCGTGCCGAACTGCGGCCGGGCAGCGGCCAGGGCCAGGCAGGCCAGCGCGGCGAGCAGCAGCGCCGCACCCCACGCGCGCCGCGCGCCGGACACCTCGCGCGAGAGCCTCGCAGCCAGGGCCGGGTCCGCCAGCGCGCGCAACCGGCCACGCCGCCGGGCCGCCGCCCACAGCAGCAGCAGCGCGAGCGCCGGCACGCCCCACAGCGCCTGGAGCCAGGCGGGGTCGGCGAAGCGCATCAGCAGCCCTCCCCGGGCGGAGGAACCGGCGCCCCGGAGGGCAGCGGACGCACGGGACCGGCATTCCGGTCTGCGGGGGCGCCGGGCGTGCGCGGACGACGCAGGGACTCCGCCGCGCGGCTCACGGGATCTTCACCCACGCGCCCTGGCGCAGCAGTTGCTCGGCCCCCAGCAATGCCAGGGCCAGCCCGCACAACACGCTGCCGAGGTCGTTGTATTCCATGGTCACCCGCTCGTCGATGCGGCTCTTCTCCAGCCGGTTGATCTCGTCGTAGATGGCGGTCAGCGCCTTGCCGCTGGTGGCGCGGTAGTAGCGGCCCCCGGTGATTGCGGCGATCCTGCGCAGCGAGACATCGTCGACGTCGGACTCGATGCGCTCGTAGCGGCGCCCGAACACCGGGTCGTCCACCGGGTACAGCGCCATACCCTCCACTCCCACGCCCACGGTGTACACCTTCACCCCGTAGGTCTCGGCCACCCGAGCCGCCGTGAGCGGGTCGATGGAGCCCATGTTGTTGCGCCCGTCGGTGAGCAGCACCACCACCTTGCTCTTGGCGGGTGAAAGCCGCAGGCGGTTCACCGCGCTGGCCAGCGCCACGCCGATGGCGGTGCCGTCCTCCACCATGCCGAAGCTCACCTGGTCGATGAGCCGCAGCAGCACTCCGTGGTCCAGCGTGAGCGGACACTGGGTGAAGGCCTGCGAGGCGAACACCACCAGCCCGGTGCGGTCGTAGGGCCGCGCCTCCACGAAGTGCCGCGCCACCGTGCGCGCCGCCACCAGCCGGTTGCCGGGCTGGATGTCCTCGGCCTGCATGCTGGTGGAGGTGTCCAGCGCCAGCATCACGTCCACGCCCTCGGTGGATACGGTGATCTCACGGTGGCCGCTCTGCGGGCGGGCCAGGGCCACGACCAGCGCCACCAGCGCCAGCACGCGCAGCGCGCCCAGGAGCCAGAACCGCGCCCCGCGGTGCGCTCCGTGAAAGAGCCCCAGCGAGGACACCACCGCGCCGGCACGCCCGCCCAGGCTGCCCCGCGCTGCCAGCCACAGCGCCAGCGCCACGGGGACCAGCAGCAGGAACATGCGCGGCTCGGCGAAGCGGATCACGCGGCGTCCTCCTGCGGTTCGCGCGGCCGGGTCCGCTCCACCACCTGGACCGCGCTCTCCAGCACCTCTTCGGACACCCCCGGAGCCGGCGTGACCCGGGCGAACTTCACCAGGTCGGAGGTCTCGAACACCCGCCCCAGCAATTCACACTCCGCGGGCAGCGCTTCCCGGAGGCGCTCCAGCACCTCCCCGGTGGTCATGTCCAGCGCGACGAACCCGCAGCGCTCCCCAAGATAGCGCCGCAGCACCGACGTGAGACGCACGTGGTATTCCTTGTACCTGCGCTGCGCCAGCAGATCCGAGCCGCGCAGCGCCTCGAGATCGCGCAGCGCCCGCACGTGCGCGGGCAGGCGCCTCTCCGCCTCGCGGCGGCGGCGCGCCAGCCACACCACCAGCCACACCGCCAGCGCCAGCAGCGCCAGCGCCCCTGCGGCGATGGCCGCCGGGCGCACCCACGCCGGCAGCGGGCGGCGCCAGGTCACGGGAGCCTTGATGTCACGGATGTCCCGGCCCTTGTCCCGGGGTCCCAGCACCGACTGCACCAGCACCCCGGCGGGCGGCAGCTGCAGGGCCGTGGTGTCGCGGCCGGACACGCGAACCACCGGCCCGGGCAGCGTCAGGGCCCCGAGATCGAAGGCGGCGAACGTGGCCACCAGGGTCTCGCGCGTCCGCCCGGTTTTGAGTCTCTCCCGGGCCACCGCGCCCACGGAGCGGAGCTCGAACCCGCCCCAGGAGGAGTCGGGCCGCGGCCACTCCACGCGGGCGCCCTCGGCCACCTCCACCGACATCTTCACCTTCACCAGCGAACCCACGGTGAACCGGCCCGTCTCCACCTGCATCTGCCCGATGGGGGGCGGATCGGCCGGGCTTCGCATCCGCGCACACCAGGGCCGCCGCCAGGGCGCCGGCGCCGGCCCACCGGGCCCACGGGATCCGTTCCGCAGCCCCGCGGCCGCGCACCACCCTGCCGCTCACCGCGCGCGCCGCTCGAAGAAGGCCATGAGCGGCTCCACGAACGACTGTCCGGTGGTCAGCGTCACGGTCTCCACGCCCGCGCGGGCCAGGGCGGCCCGGCCGGTCTCCAGCCGCTTCACCTGGTCGGCGTGAAACTGCCGCCGCACGCGCGCGCCGGAGGTGTTCACCAGCCCGCGCGCGCCGGTCTCGGCATCCACCAGCTCCACCAGCCCCTCCGCGGGGAACTCCAGCTCGGCCGGGTCCTGGATGCGCAGGGCGATCATGTCGTGGCGGCGGTTGAGCAGCGCCAGCTCCTTGACCGGCAGCCCGCCCAGGAAGTCCGAGACCAGGAACACCACCGCCCGGCGCTTCACCACCCGCCGCAGCTGCTCCAGCGGGCCCTCCATGCGCGTGGGCCGCCCGGTGGCGCGCGCGCCCTGGATCTCGCGGATGATGCGCAGCGCGTGCGCGCGCCCCTTGCGCGGCCGGAGGAACTGCTCCACCCGGTCGCTGAACAGCATCAGCCCCAGCTTGTCGTGATTCTGCAGCGCCGAGAGGGCCAGCACCGCGCAGATGCGGGTGGCCAGCTCCGCCTTGGTGGACTCGCGCGTGCCGAAGCCCAGGGAGCCCGAGACGTCCACCACGAACACCACCGTGAGCTCGCGCTCCTCCTGGTACTGCTTCACGAAGGGCCTGCCGGAGCGCGCGGTCACGTTCCAGTCGATGCTGCGCACGTCGTCGCCCGGCTGGTACTCGCGCACCTCCGCGAACTCGATGCCCCGCCCGCGGAACACGCTGTGGTACTCGCCCGAGAACACCTCGTTCACCAGCTTGCGGGTGCGGATCTCCAGCCGGCGCACGCGCCGGAAGTTCTCCAGCGCCTCGCCCAGCGGCTCGGGCTCGGGATCGCCCAGGAAGAGTCTCTTGAGCCTGCGGATCACGGCACCTCGACCTGGTTCAGGACGCGCTGCGCCACCTCGTCGGAGGTGATTTCCTCCGCCTCCGCCTCGTACGTGACGAGGATGCGGTGCCGCATCACGTCCAGCGCGATGGCCTTGACGTCCTCGGGGGTGACATAGCCGCGTCCCTTGAGGAACGCGTGGGCGCGGGAGGCCTGCGCCAGGCACAGCGTGGCGCGCGGCGAGGCGCCGTAGGCGATCAGGCCGCGCAGCCGGAGACCGAAGCTCTCCGGGTCGCGGGTGGCCATCACCAGGCGCACGATGTACTCCTTGATCTTCTCGTCCATGTACAGCGACTGGACCACGCCGCGCGCGCGCAGGATGTCGGCGATGCCCACCACCGGCTGCACCGCTGGAGGATTGGAGGCCATCCGGTCCAGGATCTGGTGCTCCTCCTCGCGCGTCGGGTAGCCCACCTTGAGCTTGAGCATGAACCGGTCCACCTGGGCCTCGGGCAGCGGGTAGGTGCCCTCCTGCTCGATGGGGTTCTGCGTGGCCAGCACCAGGAACGGCTCGGGCAGCGGGAAGGTCTCGTCGCCCAGGGTGACCTGGCGCTCCTGCATCGCCTCCAGCAGCGCGCTCTGCACCTTGGCGGGCGCGCGGTTGATCTCGTCGGCCAGCACGAAGTTCGCGAACACCGGGCCCTTCTTGGCGGCGAAGCTGCCCTCGCGCGGGTTGTAGATGAGCGTGCCGGTGAGGTCGGCGGGGAGCAGGTCGGGCGTGAACTGGATGCGCTTGAAGCTGGCCTGCACCGCACCCGCGAGGGTGCGCACCGCGAGCGTCTTGGCCAGCCCCGGCACGCCCTCGAGCAGCAGGTGGCCGTCGGCCAGCAGGCCGATGAGGAGCCGGTCCACCATGTAGCGCTGGCCCACGATCACGTGCCCGATCTCTTCCGTGAGCCGCCTCGCGAACTCGCTCTCCGCCCGCACCCGCTCGTTGAGTTCCGTCACCGATCCTTGCACCGCTTCAGCTCCTTCCCGCGGAGGCCAGCGCCTCCTCGACGCGCCAGAGGCGCTCGGTCTGTTCGATCCAGTGCTGCCACGACGCCGGGTCCGGCTCCCCCGGCTCGTAGCAGCGCACTTCCAGCGTCGCCGCCAGCGCGCCCACCCGGTCGCGCACCATCTCGGGCGCGGTGCAGGCGGCCGCCCACGCGCGGAACGCCTCGTCCCCCGAGCCGCTCCAGTGGCCGCCGTGGCGGCGCACGGCCTCCGATTTCAGGAACGTCACCAGTTCCGCGAGCGCCCTGCGGTCCGGGCTGCGCGCGGCCAGATCCTTCAGGCGGGCTGCCGCCCGTTCGTCCGGCGTGGGCCCCGGGCCCGTCCGCTCCGTCGGCCGCCGACGCTGGCGTCCGGCGACGGTGAGCCCGGCGGCCAGGGCGCAGGCCCCGGCGAGGAAGGCCAGCAGGTTCCAGGCGTGGGGCTTCAGTGTCAGGGGAGGCAGCACCTCCATCGCGGTGGGTGGCAGGGCCACCACGCGGCGGGCCGGGCCGCGGGCCAGCACCGCGGTCAGGGAATCCAGGGGGACCACCCCCTCCTTCGTGGCCACCAGCCTGTAGATCAGCTTCGCGTGCATGGCGTAGCCGCCGCCCGGCTGGTCCCGGGTGCTGCGCACCTGGTAGCCGGTCTCGCGCAGCTCGTAACCCGGCCTCGGCCTCCATAGCGGCAGGGCCACCTCGTCCCCCGTGGGGCTGCCCCATACGAGATGGATGTGCAGCTCGAACGGTTGCCCGCGGTGGGCGACTTGCGGGTCGCTGTGCAGGCTGGTCTCCCACAGGCGGATGTCCAGGCTCTCGGCGGGCGCGGCGGCCGGGGGCGTCCGCGGGACAGGCCCGTCCCCCGGCGCGGGCGTCGTGACGACTCCCCGGGCCGACGCGGAAAGTCCGGGGACCGCCGGCGAGGCCGCGAACGCCGCTCCCGAATGGAGCACGACGAGCCCGGCCAGCACGGCGAGGCCGATGCGGAGGGACGATTTGTGGGCAGTGAGAGGATGGCGGGTCATCGAAGGGCAGTATAGCCGCGCGGCCCGCCCGCGTGGAAGGGGCCGTCCCGGGACCGGATCGGGGCCGTCCCGGCCCCCCGAAATGCGCGGGCCGGCCCGGGGGATCCCGGTCCGGCCCCGCCGCCCGCGGCCCGCCGCGAGGCGGGTCCGGGAGCGATCAACCCAGTCGCTCTTCCATCTCGTCGGCGATCTCGATATCCCCCACCCCGGGCACCAGGAAGTCCTCGCGCTCCAGGTCCTTCCACAGGCTCTCGGCCAGCCGCGGACCGGATTCCAGGTGGAAGGGCGGCCGGTAGCTCTCGACCAGTTTCACCTGGGAGAGACGCATCATCACCCGGCCGGCGCGCTGGCGGCGGCGCTCCAGATCGTGATCGCAGCGGCACTCGAGGATCTGGCGGTGGACGTTGACCCGCGTGAGCATCTCCTCCGGGCCGCGGATGCGGAACTTCTCCGCCGCGGCCTGGAACTGCACGTGCGCCTGCATCCACTCGCCGTTCCACGCCAGGGCGAGGGCTTTGCCGTACTGCCACTCCCCGCTCTTGACGCTTTCCCACATCGACGTCGAGGGATGACGCCGCGGGTCCGGACGTCGGGACATGGCTACCTCCTCGGTTGCTTGGGCAAGTTGGGGTTCCGCCGGAGTGTTTGCAGCAACCGTACCAACGGAGATGAAGTCGGCCGGGGCAGGCACCATCGCCTCCGACATCGGGTTAGCCCGCGCATCGCATGTCCCGCTCGAACGCGGCGAAGGGGCCGGCCGGGGCATCAATGCGCTTTGCCCTGCAAGGTGTTGCGCGGGGTGTCTGGAGGCAGACTTCGGCCCCCCGGGCGATCCGCCCGGGGGGCCGTACGGTCGAATTGCCGGGGTCTCCACCCGGGAGCCGCCGGCTCACGCCACCGGCGCGCGCACCCCGTAGATCGGGAACGCCGTCGCCAGCTCGCGCATCTCCGCCGCCAGCGAGGCGCACACCGCGGCATCGCCGCGGGAGTCCACCGCCTTCGCGATGGCGTCGCCGATGCGGTCCATGTGCTCCTGCTGGAGGCCCCGGGTGGTGACGGCCGGGGTGCCGATCCGCACGCCGCTGGTGATGTAGGGCGGCTGCGGGTCGTTGGGGATGGTGCTGCGGCTCACGGTGACGCCCGCCGCGTCCAGGAAGCGCTCGGTCTCGCGCCCGGTCACGCCCTTGTTGCGGAGGTCGAGGATCATCATGTGATTGTCGGTGCCGCCGCTCAGCAGAGTGAAGCCGTGGCCTTTCAGCCGCGCGGCCAGGCGCTGCGCGTTGTCCAGGCACTGCTGCTGGTAGATCTTGAACGCCGGCTGCGCGGCCTCGTGAAAGCACACCGCCTTGGCCGCGATCACGTGCATCAGCGGACCGCCCTGCATGCCCGGAAACACCGTCTTGTCCATCGCGGTGGCCAGCTCGGCGGTGCTGAGGATCATCCCGCCACGCGGGCCGCGCAGCGTCTTGTGCGTGGTGCTGGTCACCAGGTGCGCGTGCGGCACCGGGCTGGGGTGCAGGCCCACCGCCACCAGGCCGGCGATGTGGGCCATGTCCACCATCAGCTTCGCCCCCACCGAGTCGGCGATCTGGCGGAAGCGCGCGAAGTCGATGAGTCGCGGGTAGGCGCTGGCGCCGGCGATGATCACCGCCGGCCGCACCCGCTCGGCCTGCTGTGCCAGGGCCTCGTAGTCGATGAGCCCGGTGTCGGGGCTCACGCCGTAGGCCTCGATCCTGAAGAACCGGCCCGAGAAATTCACCGGGGAGCCGTGCGTGAGATGTCCGCCGTGCGAGAGGTTCATTCCCAGCACGGTGGCGCCGTGGTCGGTGAGCGTGAAGTAGGCCGCCAGGTTGGCCGAGGCGCCCGAGTGCGGCTGCACGTTGGCATGGTCGGCGCCGAACAGCGCCTTCGCCCGCGACACGGCCAGCGCCTCCGCGACATCCACCTCGTGACAGCCGCCGTAATAGCGCTTCCTGGGGTAGCCCTCGGCGTACTTGTTGGTCAGCACCGAGCCCACCGCCTCGAGCACGGCCTCGCTGGTGAAGTTCTCGGAGGCGATCAGTTCCAGGCCCGAGTCCTGACGCAGCGCCTCGCGGCGGATGGCCTCGAAGATCTCGGGGTCGGTCTTCTGCAACGCGGTCATGGGGAAGACTCCGTTCCCGGGTCGTGGTGGCGGGTTTCGTAGTGGCGGATGCGGTCCAGGCGCCGCTGGTGGCGGCCGCCATCGAAGGCGGTCCCTACGAACGCGGCCACGATCTCTCCCACGGCCGCGGCCGGGGTGCGGTCCCCGGAGAGGACCAGCACGTTGGCGTCGTTGTGCGCCCGGGTCATGCGCGCGGTGTCGGCGTCGGCCACCAGCGCGGCCCGCACTCCGTCCACCTTGTTGGCGGCGATGCTCATGCCGATGCCGCTGGCGCACACCAGCACGCCGCGGTCGAAGCTGCCCCGGGCCACTCCTTCCGCGACCGGGAAGGCGTAGTCGGGGTAGTCGCACGAACCGCCGTCGTGGGTGCCGAGGTCGGTGACCTGGTGCCCGTGGGCCTTGAGCCAGGCCACCGCGGCGTCCTTCACCGCCAGGCCGCGGTGGTCACTGCCCAGAGCGACTTTCAACCGGCACTCCCTCGTAGACCGGCGTGAGCCAGCGGTAGGCGTCGGGGCGGCGGGCCTCGATGACGTCGAAGAACGCCTCCTGCAACTGCCGGGTCACCGGGCCCCGCGTGCCGGCGCCCACGGTGACGCGGTCCACCGAGGTGATCGGCGTGACCTCGGCGGCGCTGCCGGTCATGAACACCTCGTCGGCGATGTAGAGCATCTCGCGCGGGATGGACTGCTCGTTGACCTTGAAGCCCAGGTCGCGGGCCAGGGTGATGATGGTGTCGCGGGTGATGCCCATGAGCACCGAGTCGGCCATGGGCGGGGTGAAGATCTCGCCGCCGCGCACCACGAACAGGTTCTCGCCGCTGCCCTCGCTGACCAGGCCGCGCGCGTCCAGGGCGATGCCCTCGTCGTAGCCGTCGGCGATGGCCTCCATCTTGATCAGCTGCGAGTTCATGTAGTTCGCCGAGGACTTGGCCATGGCCGGGAAGGTGTTCGGCGCCATGCGCGTCCAGGAGGACACCCGCACCTTGGCGCCCTTCTCCAGCGCCTCGGGGCCCAGGTACTTGCCCCACGGGAAGGCGGCGATCACCACGTCGATGGCGCAGCCCGCCGGGTTCACCCCGATGGAGCCGTAGCCGCGAAACACGATCGGGCGCATATAGCACGCCTTGAGCTTGTTGACGCGGACCGTCTCGAGGATGGCGTTCGAGACCTCCTCCATGCTGAAAGGGATCTCCATGCGGTAGACCTTGGCGGAATCGAAGAGCCGCTTCACGTGCTCCGGGTGGCGGAAAGCCATGGTGCCCTTGGGCGTGTCGTAGGCGCGCATGCCCTCGAACACGCCGGACCCGTAGTGGATCACATGCGACATGACGTGGATCTTGGCGTCCTCCCACCGCACCAGCTTCCCGTTCATCCAGATCTTCTCGACCTTGTCGATCGCCATGGAGGTCTCTCCGCGAGTCGGGTGTGTTCCCATCCCGGGGCGGGTCCCGCGCCCGGGTGCATCAAGGTCAGCCGGCGCCCACGCGCCCCAGGATCTCGGGCAGGGCCCGCTCCAGGTGCAAGCGGATGCGCCGGAATGTCTCCTCGTAGATCTCGAGCGAGCCGCCCACGGGATCGTGGACCACCAGCTCGTCCTCGCGGCCGGGGGGAGCCGCGAAATCGCTGAGCACGTACGTCTTTTCCGCGGCCGAAGGCAGGATCCCCAGGATGGCGCGCCGGTGCTCCGCGGTGAGCGCGAGCACCAGGTCCGTCGCCTCGAGCATCGCGGCGGCGAGCGGGCGCGAGCGGTGCTCGCCGGGGGTAATCCCGGCGCGCTCGAGCACCTTCACGGTGTTCGCCGAGGCCGGCATTCCGGGCGCGGCCGCGACCCCCGCGGACGCCACGCGAATCCGTCCCCGCGCCTCCGGCGGCAGCTTGGCCCGAAGCATCGCCTCGGCCATCGGGCTGCGGCACGTGTTGCCCGTGCACACGAACAGGATCGAGTAGGTGGAAGTGTCGGACATTCGGTTGAAGTCTAGCGGCGTCAACGGGTTGGGTCAAGGGAGCTGAGACGCAGCCGGAACCGGTCAGCGCAGCATCGCGGCCAGCTCCGGTCCTCCGCCGCGCAGCAGCCTCGGGGGCCATGCGCGGGCATCCACCAGTGCGGAGGCGGGCGTTTCCGCGGGCACCCCCCCGCCGTCTACCGCCAGGTCCAGGTCATCCCCCAGATCGGCAGCCAGATCTGTCGCGGCCCGGACCGGCGGCCGGCCGGGCAGGTTCGCGCTGGTCGAGGGCAGGGGTGCACCCAGCCGACTCACGAGGCACCGGCACCAAGGCTGGTCGGGCACGCGCACCGCCCACGAACCGTCCGGGGAGCGCAGCCCGGGAGCGAGGCTCTCCCCGGCGGCGAGCACCAGCGTCACGGGGCCCGGCCAGCACTGCGTCACCAGACGGGTGACCCGCGGGTCGATGCCCGAGGATGCGGCCAGTGCCATGGCCACATCCGACGCCAGGCTCACGAATCCGCCGGTCGCACGCGACTTCAGCGCGCGCAGACGGGCCATCGCACCCGCGTGGGCGGGATCGGCGGAGATTCCATACAGGGTGTCGGTGCGGAAGGCCACCAAGCCACCGGCGCGCAGCGTGGCGACGGCCTCCTGCACCGACGCTTCGGCAGGCTCAACCGGGATCACGCGCAACATGCAAGTCCCCGTTCGCTGGCGCTCTCAACGCCCCGATCCGCGGGGCGGGCCCTTGCGCGGACCGCGGGGCGGACCGGTGCGAGGACTGCGCGGAGGACCGGCACCCGGACCACGGGGCGGACCGGTACGAGGACCGCGAGGCGGACCGGAGCCCGGACCACGCGGCGGACCGGTCCGCGGACCGCGAGGCGGACCGGAGCCCGGACCACGCGGCGGACCGGTACGCGGACCGCGAGGAGGACCGGCACCCGGACCACGGGGCGGACCGGTACGAGGACCGCGGAACCCGCCCCCGCCGGTGCCGCGGCCGGCTCCGCCACCCGGACCGCGCGGCGCACCGCCGCCGGGACCGCGGAAACCGGCGCCCCCGGGACGGCGCGAAGCTCCGCCGCCGCGTGAAGGAGGCCCGGCGCCTTCCGGCCGCCGGAAGGAGCCCGGCTCGCGGGGCGGGCGGTCCTGCCCTTCGCGGCGCGGCGGACGATCTATGAATTCCCTGCGCGGGGCGCGCCCCTCCGGTCGCGGCCCCCGGCCTTCGCCCGGGCCCGACGGGCGGAACGGCCGCGCTCCGCCAGAGCGCGGAGCGAATCCCGGACGCGAACCGGCGCCCGGCCGCGGGGCGCGAGCGCGCGGCGGATGTTCGCCCTGATCGCGGCGCGGCGGGCGCTCCGAGAAGTCCCGGCGCGGCGGGCGATCGCCCTGGTCGCGGCGCGGCGGGCGCTCCGAGAAGTCCCGGCGTGGCGGGCGATCGCCCTGATCCCGGCGCGGCGGCCTATCGGCGAATGTGGGGCGCGGACGCCCCACGGGCCCCCGCTGCGGCCCGCGCTCTGCATCTTCGCGGCGCCCTTCGACGGGCCGGCGTGATCCCACGGACCCGCGCGGGGCGGTGCGCGGCGGACGCGCGCGCCCCGGGCCGCCGAACCGGCGGCCACCCGGCCGTGCCCCCTCACCCGTGCGGCGGTATGCGGGCCGCGCGCCCGACGCCGGCTTGTGGAAGCGGGAGGGATCGTGCGCGGCCTCGTCCGAGCGGATCACCCGCGTCTCGACGCGTTCGGTGCGCGGCACGTCCAGCGCCCGCTCCACCAGGTCCGTGCGCCACTGAGCGCCGTCAATGCTCAGGCACGCGGTGGCCTCGTCGGCGCGGCGGCCGGCCTCCTCCAGGGTGTCCCCCACGGCGCACACCGTGAGCATCCTGCCGGGGCCGCCCCAGACTTCCTCCCCCGACTCGCGGGTACCCGCGTGGAACACGCGCGCGCCTTCCACGCGCGCGGCGGCGTCCAGGCCGCGCAACATCACCTGGGGGCCGCCGCCGGTGGGATATGCCGCGCCCGCGATGACCCGGCCGAGGGCGAAACCATGGCGCTGCAGGGGCGCCTTCATCCCGCCCCCGGTGGCGGCGGCGTGCAGCGCCGGCAGCCACGGGTCGTCCAGCAGCAGCGTGAGCGGCTGGGTCTCGGGGTCCCCGAAGCGGCAGTTGAATTCCAGCACGTTGGGGCCCTGCTCGGTGAGCATCAGTCCCACGTAGAGCAGCCCGCGGTACTCGATTTCCTCTTCCGCCAGGCCTTCCACGATGGGCTCGATCACCTGGTTCTGGATGCGGCGCCACACCGCCGGCGTGGACATGGGGTGCGGGGCCACCGCGCCCATGCCGCCGGTGTTGGGGCCGTTGTCTCCGTCCAGGAGGCGCTTGAAGTCGCGCGCCAGCGGCAGCGCCACGGCCTCGCGGCCGTTCATCAGCAGGAACAGCGAGGCCTCCGCGCCTTCCAGGCGCTCCTCCACCACCACGGTGGCCCCGGCATCGCCCAACGTGCGCTCCACCATCAGGCGGTGGAGCGCCTTCTCGGCCTCCCGCCCGGTATTGGACACGAACACGCCCTTGCCGGCCGCCAGGCCATCTGCCTTAACCACGCAACCACCGCGCGCCTGCGTCACGTAGCTGCGGGCGTGCGGGTAACTTTCGAACACCCTGAAGTCGGCGGTGGGAACATGGTGGCGTCGAAGGAACTCCTTGGCGCGCGCCTTGCTGCCCTCCAGCTGCGCGCCGGCCAGGCCCGGGCCAAACGTGGGGATGCCCGCCGCGCGCAGCGCATCGGCGGCACCCAGGACCAGCGGGCCCTCGGGGCCGATGACCACCAGGTCCACGGCGTGCTCCAGTGCGAGGCGCACCAGCGCCTCCGGGGAGTCGTCGGGAAGGGCCACGCAGCGGGCCACGCGCGCGATGCCCGCGTTGCCCGGGGCGGCGATCAGGTCCACGGGCTCCGGCCCCCGCAGGATGGCCTCGGCCAGCGCGTGCTCGCGCGCCCCACCACCCACCAGCAGAACCCTCATCCTGGACACATTCACTCCCCGTGGAAAAACGTGAGCCGGAGACCCTGCCGCGCGGGCGCGGGCCTCCGGCCGAAATGGGGCGCGGCCTCCGGGCTACGCCAGCGACTGGAGGACCCGGAGCGCCTCGTCGTGCGAAGGGACCTTCCCGATCTCGAAGATGTGCCGGTAGCGGACGACGCCCTTCTTGTCCACGATCAGCAGCGCGCGCTCGGAGATATTGTCCTTCTCGCGGAGCATGCCGTACTGGCGCAGCACCGAGCGGTGGATGTCGGCCAGCAGCGGGAAGCCCAGCCCCAGGCTGCGGGAGAAGGCGTCGTGCGACCAGCGGCTGTCCACCGAGATGCCCAGCACCTGGGTGTCCAGCCCGTCGAACCTGCCCTTGTCACCCTGCAGCGCGGGCAGCTGGTTGCTGCACACGGGCGACCAGTCCAGCGGGTAGAACACCAGCAGGACGTTCTTCTTGCCCCTGTAGTCCGAGAGGCGGAAGGTCTCCCCGCCGGTTCCCGGCAATTCGAAGTCCGGCGCCGGGCTGCCGACTTCGACGGTCAAGGTCTCCATCTCTTCCTCCAGGCGGCCTCCTGCGAATTGGAGGTGCGGCGTCGCCAGCCTATGGGCGTCCGTCGCGAAGTGTCAAGGCGCGCGGAGCGCGCCGCCCTAGCCTGCCACCGCCTCGCGCGCGGAGGCGGACACCGAGCCCAGCAGCGTGCGGGCGGGCGCCGGCACCACGAAGCCCTGCGAGCCCTCGGGAGCCGCGGCGCGCGCGGCCTCCACGGCCTCCTCCAGCGTGGCGTGCGGGATCAGGCCCAGCTTCTTCACCGTGTCGGACGGCAGCGAGCTCACCAGGTGCACCTGGATGCGTTCCAGCTCGCGGCGCACCAGCATGGCCAGGTGCCCGTCGGCGTCGTACTCCCCGCGCAGCGCGCCCGAGATCGCGGCGGCCGAGCCCAGGGTGAGCCACTTCTCCAGCGAGGCCGAGCCCAGGCCGCCGCCGCATCGGGCCAGGTACACCAGGCTGCCCCCGTCGCGCACGCAGGCGCTGGCCGAGACCAGCGGGGCGAGCGAGAGGAGGAAGTCCCGGTCGCGGCCCCCGGCGGAGGCCACCGCCCACGGGCGCGGCTCGGCGAAGGGCGTGCGCAGGCGCGGGCGCAGCCAGTTGCAGCCGGCCTCGTAGGCCTTGCGCCACTCGCCGGCCACCACCTTCAGCATCCGGCCGTCCTCGTCCACGGCGGTGTGGACCAGGAAGTCGGGATCCACCTTCTCGGTGGCTTCCACGGAGTCCTCGTAGAGCGGGTTGCCTTCCAGCTCGCCGGGCCGGCAGTCGGGGGCCGGCTCGCTTCCGGACGGGTCGCCCAGGGCCAGCCGGCGGCTGGCCAGCGCGGTGGCGCGACCGGAGAGTCCCGGAAGCATCAGCCCGGGACCGCCGCTGAATCCGGCCAGAGGGTCCAGGCCCAGCGTGCCCACCAGCACCAGCAGCTGGCCCGCCTCCATGGTACGGCGGTTGAGGTGCAGCGGCGTGCCGCGCTCGGTGTCCCCCAGCTCGTCGAGCCCTTCGGCGTCGTCGGCGTCGTGCTGGTCCACCACCACCCGGTTCCAGACTTCGGAGCCGATCACGGCTTCCACCTGGTCGGCCTCGAGGCGCGGCTGCAACCCGCGGGCCACCAGGATCTCGACCTGGCGCAGGCCCACGCCGGAGTCCTGGAGCACATCCAGCACCTGGCTCAGGACCACCGGAAGCCCGCACGGGCGCGACAGGGCCGGAACCACCAGCAGCACCTTCCGCGCGCCGGCCGCCAGGTCGCGAAGCCGCGGCGAGCCGGTGGGAGCGTCCAGGGCATCCCGGACCGCCTGGGTGGGGTCCAGCAGCGGCGTGATCGGCGCCGGCGCGAGGAGGGAGACCGTCACCCCCTCCGGCGCGGCGAACGTCACCCCGGTGTCTCCGTACTTCAGCTTCCAGGCCATGCCTCGCTCCTTCAGGTTTGGGACTTCAGGGCCTCGAGGGCCCGCTTCAAAGCTGCGTTGACCAGGGCGGGATTGGCCCGGCCCCGGGTTTCCTTCATCACCATGCCCACCAGGAAGGTGAAGGACTTCTCCGTCCCTTGCAGGTAGGATGCCACGGCGTCGGCGTTCTGCGCCAGAGCCTGCCGCACCGCCGTGTCCAAGGCGCCCGCGTCGGTGACCTGCTGCAGGCCCTGCTCGGACACCACCGAGCCGGCGGTCCTGCCCGTGGACACCATCTCCGCGAACACGTCCTTGGCCATCTTGCCCGAAAGCGTGCCGTCCTTGACCAGCCCCAGCAGCTCCGCCAGCCCCGCGGCGGGCACCCGGAAGTCCGCGAACTCCTTCTTCTCGCGGGCCAGCGCCCCCAGCACCTCGGTCTGGATCCAGTTGGACGCCGCCCGGCCCTCAGCCCCGCCGGCCACCACCGCCTCGAAGTAATCGGCCAGCGCCCGGGTGGCGGTCAGCACCTGCGCGTCGTAGGGGCGCAGGTCGAACGCGGAGGCGAAGCGCTCCCGGCGGGCCCAGGGCAGCTCCGGCAGCTCCGCCCGCGCCCGGTCCAGGTCGGCCGCGGTCACCACCAGCGGCGGCAGGTCGGGCTCGGGGAAGTAGCGGTAGTCGTGCGCCTCCTCCTTGCTGCGCATCACCGTCAGGCGATCCTCCGCGGGGTCGTAGGCCAGCGTGTGCGAGCCGCGGTCCAGGTGCCGCGACAGGTCGCTGGCGCCGCCGGTGTCGGCCCCGTCGCCGGTGGCCAGGCGCACGTAGCAGTCGATGGACTTCTGGACGTTGCGGAAGGAGTTCAGGTTCTTGATCTCGAACTTCGCACCCAGCTCCGTGGCGCCCGCCGGTCGCACCGAGACGTTCACGTCGCAGCGCAGGCTCCCCTCCTCCATGTTGCAGTCGCAGACCTCCAGGTACTCGAGCAGCTGCTTGAGCTGCGCCAGGTAGGCGTAGGCCTCCTCGCCGGAGCGCATCTCGGGCTCGCTCACGATCTCGATCAGCGGCACCCCCGCGCGGTTGAAGTCCACCCACGAGGCGCGCGGGTCGGTCCCACCCTCCGGGTGGATCAGCTTGCCGGCGTCCTCCTCGAGATGGATGCGCGTGAGGCCGATGTCGAGCCGCGCCCCGTCCGCCTCGATGGGCACCCCGCCCCCTTCGCAGAAGGGCAGGTCGTACTGCGAGATCTGGTAGTTCTTCGGATTGTCCGGGTAGAAGTAATTCTTGCGCGCGAACACGCTGCGCTCCCGCACCCGGGCCCCCACCGCCAGCGCCACGCGGGACGCCAGCTCCACGGCGGCGCGATTCAGGACCGGCAGCACCCCGGGCTGGCCGCTGCACACCGGGCACACCAACGTGTTGGGCGGCGCGCCGTACAGGTTGCGGCACCCGCAGAAGGCCTTGGTGCGGGTGAGCAGCTGCGCGTGGACCTCCAGGCCCACCACGGTCTCCCAGGTGCGGCCGTCGGCGCCGCGGACATGGCCGCGCGGGCCGCTCATGACGCGCTCCCCGCGGGCTCGCGCAGGTGGAAATCGGTGGCCGCCTGGAACGCGTGCGCGATGCGCAGCAGGCGCGCGTCCTCCCCGAAGCGCCCGATCAGCTGCAGCCCCACCGGCAGGCCCGCCGCGGTGAATCCGCACGGCACCGAGATTCCCGGCAGCCCGGCCAGGTTCACCGAAAGCGTGAACACGTCCGCCAGGTACATGGACAGCGGGTCGGACACCTTCTCGCCGATGCGGAACGCCGGCGTGGGCGAGGTGGGCACCGCCACCACGTCCGCCTTGCCGAAGGCGCGCTCGAAGTCGCGCCGGATGAGGGTCCGCGCCTTGAGGGCCTTGAGATAGTAGGCGTCGTAGTAGCCCGCGCTGAGCGCGTAGGTGCCGATCATGATGCGCCGGCGCACCTCGGCGCCGAACCCGGCGCGGCGGGTGGCGAGGTACATGCCCTTGAGGTCGTCCGAGGGCAGGCGCAGCCCGTAGCGCACGGCGTCGTACCGCGCCAGGTTGGAGGACGCCTCCGCGGGCGCCACGATGTAGTAGGCCGAGACCGCGTAGGCCGGGTCCATGAGCTCCAGGGACGCGCGCGCAGCACCCAGCCCGCCCAGCGTGTCCACCGCTGCGTGGAAGGCGGCCGCCACCTCGGGATCCAGCCCCTCGCGCAGCAGGTTGTCGGGCACGCCCACGCGCAGCCCCTTCACACCGGCGGCCAGCTCCGCGGCGTCCACGCGGAAGGGCTCCGCCATGCACGTGGCGTCGCGCGCGTCCGGGCCGGCGATCACGCCCAGCAGCAGCGCGGCGTCCTCCACGGTGCGCGCGAAGGGGCCGATCTGGTCCAGCGAGGAGGCGAAGGCCACCAGGCCATAGCGCGAGACGCGGCCGTAGGTGGGCTTGTATCCCACCACCCCGCTCAGCGCCGCCGGCTGGCGCACGCTGCCGCCGGTGTCCGAGCCCAGCGCCAGCGGCACCATGCCCGAGGCCACGGCGGCGGCGGAACCGCCGCTCGATCCCCCGGGCACCCGCTCCGGGTCCCACGGGTTGCGCGTGGGGCCGTAGGCCGAGTTCTCGGTGGACGAACCCATGGCGAATTCGTCCAGGTTGGTCTTGCCCACGATCAGGGCATCCGCGGCGCGCAGCCGCTCCACCACGGTGGCGTCGTAGGGCGGCCGGTATCCCTCCAGGATCTTCGAACCGCAGGTGCACGGCTGGCCCACCGCGCACATGTTGTCCTTGAGGGCCACGGGCACCCCGGCCAGCGGGCCCCACGTGTCACGGGGGCGCTTCTCCAGCGCGGCCGCCTCCGCCATCAAATCGTCGGCGCCCCGCACGTGAAGAAACGCATGCAGCTTCGGGTCGGACGCGGCGATGCGCGCGAGGGCGGCCTCCGCCACCTCGGTGGGGCGGAGCCTGCCCGCGCGCAGGTCGTGCGCCAGCGCGGCGGCGGTGATCATCCTTCCACCACCCGCGGCACGCGGAAGTGGCCCTCGCAGACTTCGGGCGCGTTCTCGAGCACCTGGCCGGGAGCGAAGCCGGCGCGCTCCTCGTCGGGGCGCAGCGGCAGCGCGTCCACGCCCACCGACGCGGTGGGCGGCACGTCGGCGGTGGGCAGCTCGGCCAGCTTCTCCATGTATCCCAGGATCCGGCCCAGCTCGGAGATGTAGGTCTCCACGTCGGCGTCGCTCACTTCCATGCGCGCCAGCTCGGCCACGTGCCGTATGTCCTTCGAGGTCAGTTTCATCAGAAATTCTCTTCCGCGTACCGTGCGAGAATCTTGCGGCGGACGCCGCCGGAAAACTCCACCGTCAGCTTCGCCTGGCTGCCCCTGCCTTCCTGTTCCACCACGCGGCCCGGCCCGAACCGCGAGTGCAGCAGCTGCCGCCCCACCCACGAGCCGCTCTCTGGCTCGGCCGTCGCGCGCGGGACGCCGCCGCCATGGCTCCCGGCGCCACCCGTGCGGGCCGGCCCGGCGCCGCCCGCCGATCCCCCCGCCCCCGGGACGGGCGCGTCGCGCTGGTCGAAGTCATCGAAGTCCCGGTCGCGCCAGGATCGCCCCGCAGCGCGCTGCGCCCCCGGGGTCTGCCCACCCTCCAGCAGCTCCCGCGGCAGCTCGGCCAGGAAACGCGACGGCTGCGTCGGACCGGCCAGGTCGAAACGCCGGCGATAGCGCGCCCCGGTGAGCAGCACCTGCTGCTGCGCTCGCGTGAGCGCCACGTAGAACAGGCGGCGCTCCTCCTCGAGCCTCGCCGGGTCCAGCGCCGAGTTGGCGTGCGGGAAGAGGCCTTCCTCCATTCCCACCACGCACACCACCGGGAATTCCAGACCCTTGGCCGCGTGCGCCGTCATGAGCGTGACCCGCTCGGCGTCGTCGGCCATGCGGTCAATGTCCGCGAGCAGGGCCGCCTCGGCCAGGAACGCCTCCAGCGTGGGCTCCTCGGCCCGCAGCGCGAACGCAGTGGCGCCCGCGATCAGCTCCGCGACGTTCTCCAGCCGCTCGTCGGCGGTGTCCGGGTCGGACTTCTCGAGGAAGGACCGGAAGCCCGTCCGCTCCACCAGCCCGGCCACCAGCACGTCCACGCTCTCCTCGCGCAGCCCCGCGAGCGCGTCCAGCAGTCCCAGGAGCTCGCGCGCGCCGGCGTGCCGCGTGGCGAGGTCCCCCCGCCCCGAACGGCGCCGCAGCGCCTCCAGCAGCGGGATCAGGCCCTCGCGGGCCTCCGCATCCAGGGTCTCGAAGAACACGTCTCCGAGGCCCCGCGGCGGCACGTTGGCGATGCGTCGAAAGGCGAGGTCGTCCTCGGGGTGCAGCAGGAGCCTGAGGTAGGCCAGGAGATCCTTGATCTCCCTGCGCTGGTAGAAGGCCACGCCGCCCACCAGCTGGTAGGGCAGCCCGGCGCGCCGGAGTGAGGTCTCCAGGGCCCGCGACTGGGCGTTGGTACGATATAATACGGCAAAGTCGCCCGCGGTCAACCCGGCCCCCATCGCCTGCGCCACCCTCTGGCGCACCAGCTCGGCCTCCTCCTCCTCGTCCCGCGCCAGCAGCCACTCCAGCTTTTCGCCGCGCGGGTTCTCGGTCCACAGCTCCTTGCCCCGCCGGGAGCGGTTGTTGCGGATCACGGCGTTCGCGGCGTCGAGGATGGTCCCGGTGGAGCGATAGTTCTGCTCCAGGCGGATCACCGTGGCGCCCGGGTGCGCGGCGTCGAAGTTCAGGATGTGCGTGGGGTCCGCCCCGCGCCAGCCGTAGATGGCCTGGTCGTCGTCACCCACCACGCACAGGTTGCCGTGGCGCGACGCCAGGCGGTTCACCAGCTCCGCCTGGGCGGCGTTGGTGTCCTGGTACTCGTCCACCAGCACGTGCTCGAAGCGGCCCGCCAGGGCCGCCTCCACCGCCGGCCGCTCCCGCAGCAACCGGAGCGTGCACACGATCAGGTCGTCGAAGTCCAGCGCCGAGGCGCGCTCCAGCTCCTCCTGGTAGCGGGCGTACAGCCGGGCCACGCGGCGGTCCAGCGGGCTGCGCGCATGGCGCGCCAGCTCCTCCGGGCCCACGCCGGCCTCCTTGGCGTCGGAGATGCGCGAGAGCACCTGCCGCGGGGTGACCTCCTTGCCCCCGGTCCCGCCCTCCTCGCGCAGGAGTGCCCGCACCACGCTCAGCTGGTCGTCGTCGTCATAGATGGAGAAGTCGCGTCGGATGCCGATCTCCGGGCCCCAGCGGCGCAGGATGCGCACGCCCGTGGAGTGGAACGTGCCCACCCACAGCCCCTTCGGCTCCCCCACCGCCGCCGCGATGCGCTCGCGCAGCTCGCGCGCGGCCTTGTTGGTGAAGGTGAACGCGAGCACCGCCTCGGGCCGCACTCCGCGCTCCCGCAGCAGCCACGCCACCCGCCGGGTGAGCACGCGCGTCTTGCCGCTCCCGGCGCCGGCCAGCACGAGCAGCGGTCCGCCGGGGTGGCGGACCGCCTGTCGCTGCGGCTCGTTGAGGTCGCTCAGGAGATCAGAACTCGGGGCCAATGGAGAAGTGCCACCTGGGCTTCTTGTCCGGGTTGGTCAGTGTGGCCTGCGTCGGCCACGCCACGTCGAGGTGCATCAGGAAGTACGCGACCGCCGCGCGCACCCCCACGCCGTAGCTGGCGCGCGGGTCCACGAAGTGCAGCCCGTCCTCGTTGCTCAGGATGCGCAGCCCGTCGTTCCACGCCGCGCCGGCGTCGGCGAACAGCACCCCCTCGATGTTGAAGAACGAGATGGGCAGCGGCGCGCTGAAGCCCAGGTGCCGGATGAACGGGAAGCGGAACTCGAGGCTGGTCAGCACCGCCTTTCGTCCGGACATCACCGAGACGCGCTGGTCGGTGTTGTTGGAGATGTTGTCGTAGCCGCGCAGCGTGGTGGCCCCGCCCAGGAACGAGGGCTGCGGGTTGGAGCCGTAGCTGCCGATTCCCAGCGCCCGGAATGCCAGGCTGTAGCCGCTGCCCAGGTGGAAGTAGCGGCGGTAGTCCACCGACAGCGTGGTGAACGAGAGGCTGCGGCTGCCGATGGGGAACGCCCGCGTGGCCGAGGCCATCCACCGGCTCCCGTCGATGGGCCCGAACCAGCCGTCCAGCGTATTGTCCCACACCAGCGACACCGACGGGGCGGCCAGCACGTTGGTGGTGTCCGAGACCTGGACCAGGTAGTAGCCGGAGCTGTCGGTGACCAGGTTGTCCCGCTTCATCACCTGCACGGAGAGGTCGAAGTCCACGCGCCGGAACTTGCTGAATGGGTAGCTGACCTGTCCCAGCACGCCGTAGCTGCGCTCCGAGAAGTAGCGCGGGTCCGAGGTCTGCTCGCCCAGGCTGTTCACCCGCGAGAAGTAGTAGTTCTTGAAGTGGAACAGCCCCACCGCCAGGTCGGCGCGGCGCGGCAGGTAGTTGTACAGGGCGAGGAAGTTGGTCTCGTCCAGCGACGAGGTGAACAGGTCGGTGGCCAGGAAGAAGCGGTCGTTGCCCAGGAAGTCGCTCACCGCCACCTGCGCCCCGCCGCCGAAACCCACCAGCGAGTTGTACGCGAAACCGCCGCTGAGGAAGTCCGCGGAGAAGCGGGTGCGATACGGCTGGGCCACCAGGCGGGAGGCCGAGTCGGCGGCCGCCTCGGCGGCCAGGCTGTCCTCGCGCGTCACACGCACCCGCGGAAAGCCCAAGGTGTCGCCGGCCGCGAGGTTGCCAGGCGGGCCCGGGGGCGGCCCGGAAACGGCCACCGCGCCCGGGGCCACGGCGGCGAGCCGCCGCGCCTCGCTGTCGGCCGGGGCCGCCGCCACCGGGGTTGCGGGACTGCCGGAGGCCGCGGCGGCCGGCGCGGACGAATCCGCCACCCCCGGGGACCACCCGGCCGTGTCGGGCGCGGCCGGGACCGGGGAGCCGCCCGCGAGCGCCGGCATCGGAGCGGTTACCGCGGCCACGGTGCCCGCCGCGGGGGAGCCCGGCAGGCCCGCCGCGGGCGCCTCTTCGCGCCGCGCGAACTCGGCAAAGGTGAAGCCCTGCCCCGGGCCGGAGGCGCGCGTGTGCGCCAGCACGCTGTCGGCGTCGAGCGGCTCGCGCGAGCAGAACACGTCCCAGCCGCCCTTGTTGAGCGCCGAGAACACCAGCCGGTCGCCGGTGCGGGACCACGAGAGGTTGTAGATGCCGCCGATCAGCCGCGTGACGCGCGTCACCGTGGAGTCGGAGCCGCGGAACACGTACAGGTCCTGGCCGTGGTCGCGCTGGGTCACGAACGCCAGCGCGCGGCCGTCCGGCGACCACGCCGGCTGGGCGTCGTCGTGGCCGGTGAACAGCACCTCGCGGACCCGCCCGGAGGCCGGCTCCAAGCTGTAGATGCCGTACGTCCCCGCCCCACCCGCCGTGTGCGAGGCCGCCAGGTCCAGCGGACCGTGCCGGTCGGAGGAGAAGGTCAGGCTGCAGTCCGGCGCGTACACCAGGTCCTTCTCGTCGAAGTCGTCGTCGGTGACCCGTCGCAGGGCGCCGCCCTCGAGGTCCACGAAGTAGATGTCATTGCGGCCGTCCTTGAGGCCCTCGAAGGCCAGCGTGCGGCCGTCGGGCGAGAAGGCCGGGTAGCTCACGCCGTCCAGGTCGAGCCGGATCTCCCGGGCCACCTCGTCACGCTCCAGGTCGTAGAAGTAGATCACGTCCCGGCCGGACGACTTGGCCACGAATGCCAGCCGCGAATTGTCCGGCGACCACGCCAGCGAGCTTCGGAAGCTGGGGATGTTCTCGAACTGGCGGCTCTGCGAGGCGCGCACCAGCCGCTTGAGCACCTTCCCGTCCAGGGCCGACATCACGTACAGGTCGGTGTACACCCGCCGGTCCGACAGGTAGGCGATCTTCGAGCCGTCCGGCGAGATGGCCGGCGAGGTGTTGAGGTTGCTGCCGTCCTTCGCGTGGTCGGTGAGGCGCCGGGCGAACTTCTCCGGGTCGTCGAGCACCGCCACCTGCGGCCAGTACTGCTTCTTGAGGTCCTTGATCCAGTCCTCGCTGAGCTTCTTCACGCTCACGCCCAGCGTGCGCTCCACGGCCCGGTCCGCCCCGCGGAAGGTGCGCAGCCTCCGCACCAGCTCGGCGAACTTCTCGCGGCCGTAGCGCCGGTGGATGAACTGCATCACCGACTGGCCCTGCTTGTACACCAGGTATCCGCCCGGTTCGTAGGGCAGCGGCACGATGTAGTCGTGGATGATGCCGTCGCGCAGGAACTGTTCCGCTCCCGGCTCCATGCCCAGCGACTCCCACTCCGCCAGCCCCTCGGCCAGCCACAGCGGCACGTTGAAGAAGTTGCTGCTTCCAAAGAACGAGGTCAGCGAGCCGCCGTAGAGGATGTCGAACATGTAGGCGTGGGTGAGCTCGTGCACCACCACGTGGCGCAGCTCCTCGTAGGAGCCGCTGAAGGGGATCACCACGCGGTTCTTCAGGGCCTCGGTGAACCCGCCCACGGACTCGTCCATGATCTCGTCGGTGAGGTTGGTCTGGGAGAAGTCGTTGTGGGAGTTGTAGACCAGGATGGGCACGCGCTTGCTCAGGCGGTGATCGAGGTCGCGCGAGAGCTTCACGCTGGCGCGCTCCGCGATCGCCACCACGTCCTCGGCCAGGCGGCGGCCGCCCTCGTAGTAGTACACCTCGAAGTGCGGGGACTGCAGCACCTGCCAGTGGAACGTGCGGTACTGGATCTTGTTCTTGCCGAAGGTCTGGGCGCCGGCCGTGCCCGGGAGGAGGAACAGGCAGAGGGCCAGCAGCAACCCGGCGCGTCGCAGGGTCATGGGTATCGTCGCCTCCAGCGGCCGGTGGCGGCCGCCCGCCCGGGTCGGGGACGGCTGGCCTAGTAGTCGAACTTCACCTTGAGGTCGAGGTTGTAGCTGGTCTGGAGTGCGTCGGCCTCCGCCGCACCCAGGGCCCGCCGCACCGTCTGCCCCTTCAGGAACAGGTACTTGTTCAGGCGCCACTCCAGCGACAGGTCGCGCTCCGCGTTGGACGAGAGCGTCTGCCCGTAGCGCACGAACAGGTCGCGCGTCACGTACTTGCCCAGCCCCACGCGCGACACCTCGAAGCGCCCGGCGGTGGGGTCGGTTCCCAGCTCGAACACGTCCAGGAAGCGGCTGAACCCGATCCCCAGCTCACGCTGCACCCGCCGCAGCAGCAGGTTGCCCAGGGGCGCGCTGAGCGGGGTCGCACCCGGCGCCGTCCCGGTGACCGTGGGGCCAGTCCCCGGGATGGAGGGGGTCTCCACGCGGGTGAACTTGCCGACCGTGAGCATGGTGATGATCTCGGCCTCGCTCAGGCCGCCCGAGCTCAGCCGGAGCTTCCCCGGCTGGTTCAATTCGAACACCCGGGTGCCCGGCACGGTCAGCGTGATGGTCATGTTGGACGCCTGCGCCGTGGCCCGGAGGTTCAGCGCCGGGTTCTCGATCGGCCCGCTGAACACCACCGTGCCGGCCGGGCTCTCCTCGATCCGGAACGAGGTGTCGTAGACGTCGAATGTCCCGCGCTGGATCTCGAAGGAGCCGTAGCCCTCGTTGAACCCGCCGAGGTTGCGCGCCCGGATGTCCCCGGCCACCTCGATGTCCGACTGGCTGTTCTTCCACCAGAGATTCCCCGGGACCGAGACCTCGAGGTCATAGTACCACCGCAGCACCGGCTTCTCACGGGTTTCCTCGAGAGTGGGCGGGATCCTGCCGAATTCCATGAGCATCAGCCCCTCGGCCACCACCAGCCGCCCGTGGACCAGCGGGTTGCGGTTGCCCGGGGCCAGGGGATCCACCTGCAGCGCCCCACGCACCAGCCCGGAGTAGTTCTGCTGGTCGCTGATGGGCACGTCCACGGCCTGCACGTCGAAGTGGTAGGCGCGGACTCCCCTCTGGTCCCATTCCAGGGAACCGCTGCCCTCCACCGAGCCGCCGCGGCCGGCCAGGCCGCGCAGCGATCGCACCCGCACGGTGCGGTCCTCGAGGGCGATGTCACCCTGCACGCCGCGGAAGACCTCCTCGCGCCCGGCGAAGCGCAGGGTGGCGTCGGTCACCGTGGCCGAGCCCTGGAAGCGGGGGTCGCGGGGCCGGCCGTGCACCCGCGCATCCACGGCCGCGCGGCCGCTGGAGTAGGCGATGGCGTCCGGGAACAGCGTGGCCAGCACCGCCAGGTCCACCTGGGGCGCCCGCAGCCGCAGCTCCATCTCGCGATCCTCGAGGCGGAACACCACCGGGTCCAGGGACAGCCGGCACGGCAATGTGCCCTCCACCACGGAGGTTTCCCCGCCCATCTCCGAGGCGGCCCGGCGGAGCTTAAGACTGCCGGCCTCGTAGTCGGCCTGCACGGTGACGCGCCCCAGGCGCAGGTCGCCGTGGGTGACGTCTTCGCCGATCAGGTCGGCGGTCACCATCGGGGTCGAGAGCGGTCCGCGCACCTCCACCCGCCCGGTGGCGCGGCCGCTGAGCGGGCGCAGGTCTTCGTTGAAGTCGCCCAGGGAGGCCAGCTCCAGCGGCTGCAGGCCGGCGTTGCCGGTGGCAGTGGCGGAACGGAAGAGCGAATCCATGGGCAGGACCAGCGCCTTGAGCCCGTGCCGGCGTACCTCCGGGAAATCCAGGCTCAGCCGGCCCAGGAGCGAGCTGCCCCCGTGTTCCACACCCCAGTGGTCCAGGTCCAGGCGGCCGTCGCGCAACGTGCCCCCGGCCGAAATCCGGTCCAGGGGGTGGCCTCCGAACACGCCGCGCTCCACCTGCGCATCCAGCGTGCAGCGCGGATCGGCCAGCGAGCCGTCCACGTGAATGTCCCCGGACAGCAGCCCGTCGGGGGCGCGCTGGCGGAGGAAGTGCGCGGTCAGCGCGCGCAGGTCCCAGCGGCGGGCGTGGAAATCGAGGCGCAGCGACCCGTCGGAGGGCCGGTAGCAGCCGTCGGTGCCGATGGAGTCGCCGTCTGGCGAGCCCCAGTGCACCCGGCTCCAGGCCAGGCTGTCGCCGGCCCAGCTGAACTCCGACTCGCCGCGCTGGCTCCAGCGCTTCGCCCCCAGCACCAGCGCGCCGCTCTCCACCGTCAGGCGGCGGGCGCGCCAGTCCACCTGTCCCTCTCCCTCCACGGTGCTGTCGCGGTGCGCCGCGGTGAGCCGGAAGCGGGTCACCGGGCCGCCCTGACCGTCCAGGTCCGCGCCCTCCACCACCACGTCGCCCACGCGCAACTCGCTCACGTGAAGCCGCGCCGCCAGCCCCGAGACGCTGGGCCCCTGCCAGCGCACGTCGGCGGTGGCCGCCGCCGTGGAAATCCCGCGCCAGCGGAAGTCGGCCAGCTCGGCCCGGGTGCCGAGCTCGGGACGGCCCGCCGCGCCGGCCAGCTGCCAGCTGCCCTCGAGCCGGCCGGAGAACCGCTCCCCCGTGGACCGGCTCAGCACCTCCAGCGAGTCCAGCGAAACCGACACCGTCCCGCTGCCGCGCAGCGCGGACTCCGGCCCGAACGCCAGCCGGCCGGAGGCGCGCCCGCCCGGCCCCGAGACCTCGAGTGAATCCACGCTGAACTGACCGGGCTGGTATTCAAAGACCCCCGCCGCGGCCTGTACCCGGTGGCCCCGCACCCGCGAGGGTGCCACCGCGGCGCGTCCCGCCACGCGCTTCAGCGCGCCTCCGCCCCACTCCAGCTCCACGGCTCCGCCGGCGTTGAGCTCGGTCTGCGCGATCCGCCAGGCGGGCGGCAGGAACACCAGCTGTGCCGGGTCCACGCCGGACACGGCCAGCTCCAGCCGCGCCCGGCCGGCGGGCTGCACCGTGCCCGAGCCCAGCGCCTGGGCACCTCCCATGGTGACGCGCCAGGCGGACAGCCGGATCGTCGGCCCCAGCCACTCGCCGCGCATGGCCACGTCCGCGGTGCCGAACCCCGGTGCCGCCAGCCGGCCGTCCTCCTCGAAGCTCAGGCGCGCGCCGACCTGGCGCAGGTGCGCCGTCCCGGAGAAGCGTGCCGGCGGGAGCTTCGAGGCCAGCCACGGGGACACCACGCCATCGGCCAGGGAGTCCAGGCGGGCATCGAGCAGATAGTCCCGGTCGGACGCGTACCGGCCCTCGAAGCGGCCGGCAAAGCCCGGCCCGCGGGCGTCCAAGCGGCGGAAGGTCCAGCCGCGGTCCCCCAGCTCCAGCGCTCCGGCGAGACTGTCCAGCGTGAGCCCGCGCGCCGGGAGGCGCGCACGCAGCCGCTCGATGTCCACCTTCGCTTCCCGGCGCACATTCACTCGCGCCGTGGCCTCCACGCCGGCGGCCCAGAGCTCGGGCGCGGCGGGGACGCGCTCGATCCACAGGCTGCCGTCGCGCACCGCGAGCGGAGCGATTTCCAGGCCCGCGCCTCCCCCGCCGCCCTCCGACTTCAGCACCGGCAGCAGCACCGCGCCCGAGGTGTCCACGGTGAGCCACACTCGCGGCGAGTCCATTTCGATCCGGAGCCGCGCGGCCTTCAGCAGTTGCGGGATGCCGGCGTCCACCGTGACCCGCTCGGCCTCCAGGAAGCGGTGCCAGCGGCGGGACTTGTCGCGCAGCTCCACGCGCAGGCCGCGCACATCCACCCGGCGCAGCGGGTTGCCCTGCACCGAGCGCCACGTGAGGCGCAGGTTGCCGGAGCGCTCCAGCTTCGAGTTCACGAACTCCCGCGCGATTCGCTCCAGGGACCCGGTGCGCAGCAGCCCCGCGGAGGCCGCCGCCACGGCGACCACCAGCGCGGCCACGACGTACGGCCACCGGCGCCGGCGCCGGCGCGGCGGGATCGGGGCGGCGGGTTCGCGGTCCTCGTCCATCTCAGTACGCCTGGCCCAGGCTGAAGTGCCACGAGGTGCGCGCGGGCGCGGTCACCCCGGAGGGCAGCTCCCCCAGCTCGGGCGGGTTGATCTTCACGCCGTAGTCCACGCGGAACGGCCCCACCGGGGTGGCGAAGCGCAGCCCGCCGCCGGCGGAGTAGCGGAACCGGTCGAAGCTCGCCGGGCCGCGCAGCGCGTAGGGCGCGAACGCGCGCAGCGTGACGTCGCCGAAGGAACGCCACACGGCGCCGCCGTCGAGGAACAGCGCCCCGGAGAACAGCCCCCAGATGGGGAAGCGCACCTCGGCGCCGGCCAGCAGCAGCACCCGGCCGCCGCGGAACGCGTCGCCGCTGTGCCCGGTGACGGTGGCCTCCCCGGACCCGCCGATCTCCTCCTCGGAGTAGCCGCGCACCGTGTTGGCCCCGCCGGTGCGAAAGCGGTCCTCGGCCCGCAGCATCTGGAGATCCAGCGAGTCTCCGGTGGCGTGATGGAAGGGCATCGCCACGCCGGCGCGCAGGCGCGCCGCCAGCACCGTGCGGCCGCGCAGCGGGCGGTACCAGCTGGCGCTGCCGACGTTCTTGAAGAACGCGGTGTTGCCGCCCAGCACCCCTCCGGAGAGCTGCACGGTGAGGTCCTGGTAGCTGCCCCGCGAGGGATCGAATGCGTTGTCGCGCATGTCGCGGTCGAAGCCCAGCTGGAAGCGATTGCTGGTGTAGAACGCCGGCTCCTGCCGCGGATGGGAGGTCACGCCGTAGTGGGAGAATTGCGCCAGCAGCTTGGAGGTGGGCGTGAGCTCGCGCCGCAGGTCCACGCTCACCCCGCGCGTGAAGTGGGGCAGGGTGGTGTCCGGCTGGGCCACGAAGTACAGCGAGACCTGCCCCCGCGTGCGGGTGCCCAGCAGGTGCGGCTCGGTGAGCGCCAGTTCCAGGCGGGCCTCCTGGAACTTGAACGCGTTGGCGTCCAGGTAGGGCCGGCGACCGTAGCCGATCATGGAGGTGAACGCCAGCCGGCGGCCGGTCCAGAACAGCGAGCGCGTACCCACCTCGGAGAGCAGCCGGAACTGGTCCTGCGAGCCGTAGCCCACGCCCCCGCTCAGCCACCACGGCTTGCGCTCGCGCACCCGCACCTCGACATCCACCGTGTGCTGCACGCTGTCGGCGTTCACCGGCACGATCTGCACGTCCTCGAACAGGTCCGCGGCGTACAGGCGCGACTTGTCGGCCTCGATGGTGGAGCGGCTGAGCAGGCTGCCGGGCTCCAGGTCCATCTGGCCCCGGATCACGAAGGGGCGGTTGTGCAGCGGGCCGGTGCCCACGTGGGTGATGCGCCGCACGTGCACCGGCGGGCCCTCGGCCACCGCGAAGCGCACGTCCACCGTGCTGTCGCGCACCGCGGCGGTGTCGTGCACCTGGGGGTAACAGCCCACGTCGGCGTACAGCAGTCCCAGACGCTCGCGCTCCGACTCGCGCGCGAAAGGGTTGTACGGATCCCCGGTGCGCAGGAACGAGCCCTGCGCGGGCAGCGGCGGCTCGAGCTGGGTGACACCGGCATAGCCCACCGTGCCCACCAGGTAGCGCCGGCCCTCGCGGATCACGAAGGCCACCTCCACTTCGCGCGCCTCCGGGTCGGTGGTGGTGCGGTCCTCCACCGCCACGTCCAGGTAGCCGCGGCGGCGGTAGAACGCGGCCAGCGCGTCCGCGTCGCCGCGGATGAAGTCGCGCCGGTAGATGCTCCGACGGAAGGGGTGGAACGGGAAGGAGGGAGTCTGGGTGCGCACGAACTTGCGCAGCTCGCCGGAGCCGAATGTCTCGTTGCCCTCGAAGCTGACGCGCGCGACCTGCAGGAATTCGCCGGCCACTTCCGAGGCGGCGCGCGCCGGCCCGGGGCAGGCGAGCCCGGCGGCGAGCAGGACCGCGGAGAGGACGGCCGGGGCCGCGAGGCCCGCCCCCCGCAGGGCTGGGCGCATCCGGCCTACGGGTTCTCGCGGGGCGCCGCGCGCACGCGGGTTTCCCCGGAGACGAGATTCAGCCTGCGCTCCACCAGGCGCCGGATGTCGTTGCCGAAGGCGAACACCACGATCGAGAGCACCACCACGAGCCCGATGCGCTGCGCCCACTGGATCTGGAACACCGTCAACGCCCGGCGCTGGATCACCTCCAGCAGCGCCAGCAGCACGTGGCCGCCGTCCAGGATGGGAATGGGCAGCAGGTTGAACACCATGATGGCGATGCTGATGAACGCGCAGAAGCCCAGCAGGTCGCTCCACCCCCGCCGGGCCTCGTACCCGGCGATCTGGCCGATCATGATCGGGCCGCCCACCTGCTGCGAGAACTGCTTCGGCCGGTTCACCAGCCGGGCCAGGCCCGCGTAGGTCTGCACCACCTGCGACCAGGACGCCAGCCAGGCGCCGCGCACCGCGCGGCCCCAGGGCGCACCCGGCTCGTAGTAGAACTGCGTGGACTGCGCCGCGATGCCCACGCGACCGCCCTTGGGGCCCTCCTCCTGCGCCTGCGGGGTCACGATGAAGTCCGCCTCCCGCCCGGCGCGGCGGACGTGGAACTTCAGCGGCTTGTCGGCGCTCCCGAAGATGATGTCGGTGAGGTCGATCCACTCGCCCACCGCCGTGCCGTTCACCGAGAGGATCTCGTCGCCGTCCTTGAGCCCCGCGAGGTAGGCCGCGCCGCCGACCAGCACCGTGCCGATCACCGCGGGCCGGTGCGGGACCAGGTCGCGCAGGAAGGGCGCCAGGTCCCGGTCGGGAACGCGCACCGCCAGGCTGCCCGCCCCGCGGGCGACACCCAGCTCGTGCACCGGGTTCTTCGTGGAATCGGACTCGTCCAGCAGGCGCCGGAAGTTCATCCACGACGCGATGGGCTTGCCGTCCAGGGAGGTCAGCCGGTCCCCGGGGGCCAGCCCCAGGTGCCCCGCGTAGGTGGAGGGCGCCAGGCGGCCCAGCACCGCCGGGTAGTCCTCGAACTTGCCACCCAGGCGGAACATGATCACCAGCACCACGAACGCCAGCAGCAGGTTGGACAGCGGGCCCGCCACCGCGATCAGCACGCGCTTCCACCACGCCGCGCCCAGGAACTCGTCCGGCGCGCCGGTGCGCTCCGGATCCTCGAGGCTGTCGCCGGCCATCTTCACGTATCCTCCCAGCGGGATGGGGCACAGACAGTACTCCACGCCGCCGTGCGTGTACTTGAAGATGACGGGCCCGAAGCCCATGGCGAACCGCACCACGCGCACGCCGCACCAGCGGGCCACCAGGAAGTGGCCCAGCTCGTGGAAGAAGATGATCGGGGGCAGGACCAGGAGGAACGCCCGGATGGTTTCCAGCAGATTTCCCATGGGGTTGCTTTTCCCTCGGATGGCAGTCTATCAGCCGCTTTCGCGGGGGGTCAAGGAAGCCGGAGGCGCGTGCCGCATCCTCATGGTGAACGCCGCCAGGGCCAGGAACGCGAATCCCGGCTCGCCGGCCCACGCGACGTCGAATAGGCCCACCACCGCGGTGCCCAGCAGCGCGGCAGTGATGCCCAGCTCCTCGGGCCGCGGATCCGGCGCCCGCAGCCCGGCGCGCCAGGCGTCGCGGAACCCCCACATCAGGAGCCCGAAGCCCAGCAGCCCCAGGAAGCCGGTCTCCGCCAGCGTGCCCAGGTAGAAGTTGTGCGCGTGCGGCCAGTCGCGCGGGAATTCCGGGGAGCGCACCAGCTCGTAGGCGGGCTTCCAGGCCCCCAGGCCCTCCCCGGTGAAGGAGCGCCGCGCGATCATGCGCAGCGCCGCGACCCAACCCTGCAGCCGGCCCAGGATGGACACGTCCTCGAGCCGGGTGAGCTGCAGCGCGCGGTCCCACAGCGACTGCGGCAGCATCCAGTTGCCGGCCACGAACACCGCGGCCGCCACCCACGTCATGGCCGCCACCCACGTCATTTTCGGCCGGCGGGCCCTCCAGCTTGAAAACACCGTGGCCAGCGCAAATGCCGGCCACGAGGCCCGCGAGTGGCAGCACGCCAGCAGCAGCGCGCTTCCGGCCCAGGCCGCGTGCCACCAGCCGGCCGCGCGGCCCCGCGCGAGCAGGGCGAAGCCGAAGCTCCAGCAGAACAGCAGCAGCAGGTACTGGGCGGCCGAGTTGGGGTTGGGCATCATCGGGTACGAGAGCCCCGGGAACCTGCCGCTCAAGAGATGCCACCCGAGCCGCATTTCCACGATCAGCCACGCGCCCAGCAGCAGCGATCCCGCCAGCCACAACGCCTGCAGCGCGGGCGGCAGCCCCGCCCGGTCGCGGCGCGACGCCACGGCCAGCACCGGCAGCAGCATCCCGGACCATGCAAGCCACGCGCGCAGGGTCGCGGAAGGATCCCGGCTCCCGCCGATCGAGATTCCCCAAGCGACTATGCAGCAAATGGTTCCGAAGACCAGCTCGCGCGGAAGATCAAGCTCCCGCCGCACCGCCCGCAACGCCAGCACCGCCGCCAGCAACACCCACGCCACCGACACCAGCGAGCGGGCGATCGGCAGGCACAGCAGCGCCAGCGCCAGCGGCGCGACGATGGGCCAGTCCACCCGCGGCGGCAACGCGCGGCTCACGGCAGGCTCCCTTCCAGCGCCCGCTCCAGCGAGCGCGCCTCCTCGGCGGGCGAGAACAGCGAGCGCGCCCGCAGCACTCCGGACTCCGACCACCCCGCGCGCAGGGCGCCGTCCTGCAGGCCGCGGTCCAGGGCCGCGGCCAGCGCCGCGGGATCGTCCGGCTCCACCAGCTCCCCCGCCTCCCCCACGACTTCCGGCAAGCCCCCCACGCGCGAGCCCACCACCGGCACCCCGCGCGCGAGTGCCTCCAGCGCCGCCAGCCCGAACGCCTCGAGCCGCGAGGGCTGTACCGCCAGGTGCGCCGCCGCGAACGCCGGAGCCAGGTCGTCCAGGTGCGCGGTCCACTCCACCGCGTCCTCCAGCCCCAAACTGCGCGCCAGGGAGCGCAACGCCGCTTCCTCGCGCCCGCGCCCGATGATGCACAGACGCGCCGGCATGCGCATCCGTTGCCGCGCGAGCAGCAGCACGTCCTGGCCCTTCTCCGGCGCCAGCCGGCCCACGCACAGCAGCGTGGGCGGACCACCCGGTTCCGGCCGGGCCGGCAGGGGCGGCAGGGACGGGCGCATCACGAAGATCCTGTGCGGGGCCACGCGATCCAGCCGCTCCAGCCGACCGCGCATGTACTCGGACGTGGTCCACACGGCGTCGCAAAGCTGCGCGTAGTGGAAGCGGCGCTTCCAGCTGGGCTTCTCCGACGCCAGGTGCCGGGCCATGACGCGCCGCACCGGGGTGCCGCGCGCAGCCCACCACAGCCGGCGCAGGTCGCGGTGCTGTACGGCGACGGCCACGTCGGGACGGAACTCGCGCAGGGTGCGCGCCAGGGAACCCAGGCCGCCGTCCCACGCGTGCCCCCGCGGGCCGCCCTCCGCCGGGCTCCCATCGCCCCCCGGCAGCGCCGGGGAACCCGCCGGCGCCAGCCCTGTCGCCTGGTGGCCCATCGCCGCCAGCATGCCGAGGGCGCGTCGCATCCACACTTCGGCGCCCCCCGAGCGATCCGGCGCGGCGGAGTTCAGCAGCATCACCCGCAGGGGCCGGCGCGCGCTCACGGGGTCCCTTCCACGGACGCTCCCAGCATCTCCCGCGCCCGCTCCAGCGCCTGCTCCACGGGGATGCGGTCGAGGCAGAAATCGTTCGGGCGCACGCAGCGGCGCTGGTCGCACGGACAGCACTCGAGGCGCACGTGCAGGTGCGCGTGCTGCGGGCCCAGCGGCGCCGCGGTGTGCGGCAGCGACGGGCCGAACAGGGCCAGCACCGGCGTGCCCACCGCCGCGGCGAGGTGCATCGGCCCGGAATCGTTGGCCACCAGCAGGTCGCTCTCCTCGAGCCGCGCCGCCGCCGCGTCGAGATCCAGCCTGCCGCTGGCGTCCTCGGCGCCCTCGCGGGCCAGCAGCGCCCCCAGGGCCCTCTCGCCGCGTCCCCCGATGACCCACACGTGGGCGCCGCCCGCGGCCAGCCCGCGCGCCAGGGCGGCGAAACGGTCCGGCCGCCACCGCCGCAGCTTGCGGTTGCCCCCGGGGTGCAGCGCCACCACCGGGCCCCGCAGCCCCCCGCGCCAGGCTCGCGCCGCCTCGCGCGCGCCCGGGGAAGGATGGAACTCCAGCCGGGCATCCCCCGTCGCGCCCACCAGGCCGACCAGCTCCAGCATGTGACGGGACACGTGCTCCGGCCCGCAGGCCTTGGGGATCCCGGGCCGTGCCGCGATCCGGCCCTCGCGGTGGAAGCCCACCGAATGCGCGGGCCGCATGCCGGCCAGCAGGCGCTCGGCGCGGCCGTCGGCGGTGAGGTCCACCGCCAGGTCCACTCCACCGTCCCGCCAGCCCCGGGCCAGCGCCGCCCAGTGGAAGGGCCGCTGCCACACGCGCGGCGGGTCGTAGTGCGTGACCCGGTCCACGTTCGGATTGCGCTCCAGGGCCGCGGCGGAGCGGCGCTTCACCACCACCTCGAGCGCGGCGCCAGGGAAGCGCCGCCGCAGCGCGCGGAGCGCGGGGGTGGCCAGCAGCGTGTCGCCGAGAAAGTAGAGCTGCACCACCACCAGGCGGCGCACCGACGCCGGTTCGAGGGAGCATCCCCCGGAGGACGCCGCGCCGCGTGGAAGATCCTCACGCACGGACCCGGCCATCCGCCACCTCCAGCATCCAGGCCTCGAACCGGTCCAGCATTTCGGAGTAGCCGAAGCGCTCGCGCGCGGTCCGGGCTGCTCCCGACACCAGCCGCGCCCGCAGCGGCCCGTCGGCGAGCCCGCGGACCAGTTCGCGCGCCAGCGCCCCCGCGTCGCGTGGCGGCACCAGCAGGCCGCTCACCTCGTGCTCCAGCATCTCCGGAACCCCGGCCACGCGGGTGGCCACGCACGGCACGCCGGCAGCCATGGACTCCAGCACCGCGTAGGGCAGGCCTTCCAGCTCGGAGGGCAGCACCGAGAGGTCCGCCGCGGCCCACACCGATGCCACGTCCTGCACTTCGCCCAGGAAGCTCACCGAGTCCTGCAGCCCCAGACGGCCCGCCAGCCCCCGCAATTCCGCGGCGCGCGAACCCCCGCCGGCCAGGAGGAGCCGGGCCCGCGGGCGGGCCGCCCGCACCGCGGGCCACGCGGCCAGCAGGGTCTCGTGCCCCTTGCGCACCGCCAGGCGCGCCACGCACGCCACGACCTCGTCGCCGGGGCCGGCCCCGATCGCCGCCCGCGCCGCCGCCCGCTCGTGCGGCGCGACCGGGGGCAGCCCGTTGTACAGCACCCTCAAGCGACCGGCCGGAACCAGGCCGGTGTGCGCCAGGTCCGCGCGGATGGCCTCGCAGTTGGCGAGGACCAGCGCCAGGCGGCTCCACGCCAGCCGGTTGAACCACTTGCGGGGCACGCGCCGCAGCTGCCCCACGCGCAGCACCAGCGGCACTCCGCCCCCGGCCGGAGCGGCCAGCGCGCACAGCCGGTGCGCCCGCTGAATCTGCGCCACCACCACGTCCGGGGATTCGCGGGCCTGGAACCGGCCCAGCACCGCCACGGTGGCCAGGTCCAGGTCGCCGGCGAAGGGCGCGGGCAGCGTGCGCGCGCCGGCCTGCGCCGCGCGCGCCAGCACCGGCCCGCCGGCGCGCCCGGATACCCACACCTGGTGGCCCCGGCGGAGCAACCCGGCCGCGGAGTCCAGCAGCCAGCGCTCGCCTCCCCCGAGGCCCTTCATGGAATTGCAGAACAGGATCTTCACGCCCGCCCCCCGGCGGCCGCCCCGCGCGCGCCGGCGACGAGCCACGCCAGTTCCTCGAGGAAGCGCAGCCTTCCCGAGGCCGCCGCGTCGGCCCCGTGGCGCCACTCGCGGGGCGGGTCGCATCCGCCCGGCGCCCGGGCCGCGGACTCCAGCGCCGCCAGCCACGCCGCCGCGTCGTCCGCGGGCAGCACCCGCATGCCCAGCGAGCGCATCTCCTCCACCGCGCCCACCGGGGAGATGAGCACGTGCGGCACCCCCGCCCGCCGGGCCTCCAGCGCGGCCAGCGGCAGCTGTTCTGCCCGGGAGGGCATCACCAGGGCGTCGGCGCACAGCAGCAGCCGCGGGACGTCGTCGCGGTGGCCCAGCATCTTCACCCGGTGGACCAGCCCGAGCGTGCGCAGCGACGCCAGCACCTCAGTCTCCTGCGGGCCGTCGCCGATCACCCACCACTCCCAGTCCAGGCCGCCGGGCAGCCGCGCCAGGAGCGGCGGCACCCACAGCAGGTTCTTGCGCGCCACCAGGTGGCCGACGCTGGCGAACACCGCCCGGCCCGCCGGAATCCCGGCTTCCGCGCGCGCCGCGGCGCGCGAGGTGGACAGGCCCGACAGCGGCGGAAAGAGCGCCTCGTCCACGCCGTCGGGCAGCACCGCCACCGGCAGGCGGCGCGCGAACGGGTAGCGCTCGGAGACCTCGAGCAGCCACGGCGTGGGCGAGCACAGCGCGTCCACGAACCAGCGGTAGGTGAACCGGTGGGACCACGAATCGCGGATCATCGGCAGGCCCATCAGCAGCGCCACGCACGGGCCGGCACGCCCCACGCGCGCCAGGCCGGCCAGGCGCGCGTCGCGGGTGGTGGCCCCCAGCACGGCATCGGTGCGGTGGTCGGCGAACAGCGCGCGCAGCCGCCCGGCCGAGGCGAGGTCCAGCCCGTTGCGCAGGGGCAGCTCCAGGGTGGGCAGGCCCAGCGCGGCGCAGTGTGCCGCGAACCGCGAGCCGGCGCGTCCCACGGCGCGCGCGTCGTGGCCCAGGCGTCGTGCGCGGCCCGCCAGGTCCGCCAGCGACCGCTCCACTCCTCCCAGCACCGCCGGCCGGGCCGAGTCCAGCACCACCAGGTTCATCGGACCAGCTCCGACCACGCGTCCACCGCCTCCGAGGCCGGGATGGACTCCATCCCCCGGCGCGCGATCAGCGCCCGGTGCTCCACGCCCCACGGGGCCCACACCAGGGCCTTGTTCTCGTCGGCGTAGAGCACCACCTCGGGGATTCCGAAGGCGGCGCACAGGTGCACCACCGAGGTGTCCGGCGTGAGCACGGAGTCCATGCCCTCGATGGTCGCGGCGAACTCGTCAAAGGAGCCGGTCGGGGGCGCCAGCACCGCGCCGGAGACGCGATCCGCGATGCGCGCCGCCCGGTCCATCTCCGCGGGCACGGCGAACACCACGAAGCGCTGGCCTGGAAAGCGCCGCGCCGCGCCCAGGAGGAAGGCGCGGTAGTTCTCCGCGCCCCAGAAGCGGTCCAGGGCGCCGGCGCTGGTGTTCACGCCGCACAGCCGCGCGCCCCCCGCGCGCAGCGGCTCCAGGACCGCTCGGGCCCGGGCGCGGGCCGCCGCGGTGGGCTCGAAGCGGAGCCGGAGCTCGTCGTCGGGCGCCGGGCAGCCCAGCGCGCGCAACAGCTCGCCGAGGCGCTTCACGATGTGCACCGTGCTGCGCGGCTGCGCGGGCACCGGGATGTCGAAGGGAAAGCCGCGGCGCTCCTCGTGGAAGCCCGCGGAGAGGCGCGGGCGCATCAGCCGCATGAACACCGAGGAGGTGAGCGAGGGGTGGTTCATCAGGTCGATGGCCAGGTCGTAGCGCTCGGCGCGCAGCGCGCGGGCCAGCCGGAAGGTGTTGAGGGCGCGCCGGTCGTAGCACCAGCGCCGGCCGATCTCGGCCCGCCCGTCCAGCACGCGGAGATTGTCGCGGCCCAGCAGCAGGTCCACCTTCCAGCCCGGGCGATGGCGGGCCAGCGCATCGAGGAAGCACGTGGACAGCAGCGCGTCCCCGATGCGGTCGTGGCGCAGCAGCAGCACCCGGGCCCGGTCGGGCAGCGCGGTCCCGCGGCGCGGCCGCACGCCGGCCAGGGTCACCGCGCGGATGGCCGACTTCAGCAGGATCAGGTCCACGGTCCCCCCGCCGGCCCGCCGCCGGCCCGAAGCGCGCACAACGTCTCCACCACCTCGTCCACCCCGGGCCCGCTCCCGACGCGCAGGATCCCCCGGTAGCGGGGCGATTCCTCCAGCGCCTCCAGACTCTCCGGGTGCAGCAGCGCGCCCACCGCCGGCACCCCCAGCGCCACCGCCACGTGGAGCGGGCCGGTGTCCCCGGACACCCAGCCCGAGAGACCCTCCACCAGCGCGGCGAATTCGCGCAGCGGCGGGGTCTCCACCAGGCGCCACGCATGACCGGCCGCGGCGCGCCACGCCCCCGCCTGGTCCGCCTCCCCGGCTCCCAGGAACAGCACCGGCTGGAGCCCTGAGTCCGCCAGCGCCCGGGCCACCGACTCGAAGTTCTCCCGCGGCCACTGCCGAGCGCCGCGTCCCCCGGGGTGGATGCCCACGGCCCCCGCGCCCAGGCCCAGGCGGCGGCGCGCCGCCTCGCCCGCGGCCCGCTCGGCGGGCGTTACCTTCCACCGGGGAGGGGCGTACACCGCCGCCGGGTCCAGCCGGCGCGCCAGCTCGAAGAAGATCCGGGCGCGCCCGGGGCCCGGGGCGAGGGGCGCGTCCACCAGGATGTTGAGGTGACGCGGGCTGTCGCCGCGCCGAAAGCCCAGCCGCAGGGGCGCGCCCAGCGCGCGCGCGAGCAGCGCCCCCGACAACGAGAAGGTGTGGTGATGGCCGGCCTCGATCACCATGTCGTAGCGGCGGGAGCGCAGGGCGGGGATGGTCCGCCAGCCCTCCGCATGGCCCGGCGAGGAACGCTCGAAGCGCAGCACGCGGGTAACCGACTCCAGCCCCTCGTAGGCCGCGTCGTAGGGGCCCGGGGCGATGACCTCGATCTCGGCGGCGGGACACGCGCGGCGGAGCGCCTCCAGCATCGGGAACAGGATCACCTGGTTGCCCAGGCGACGGTCCAGGCGCAGCACCGCGACCCGGCGCAGCGCCCCGCGGTCCCATGCGGGCTCGGGCTCCGGGCGAAACACGCCTCCGAGAATCCGGGCCAGCCCGCGCCGGGCGCCGCGCTCCAGTTCCTTCACTCCCCGGCCCCCGCGGCCTCGAGCAGCACCGCCTCCACTTCGGACGTGAACCGCGCCGGGGAGAACCGGGTCAGCGCCTCCGCCCTCGCCGCCGCGCCCAGCTCCTCGCGGGCGGGATCCGAGAGCAGCTCCACGATCGCCTCCGCCAGCCCGGCGGCGTCGCCCGGCGGCGCCAGGCGCGCCCACGGGCGGCCCTCCAGCCACTCGGGCAGCACTCCCACGCGCGTGGCCGCCACCGGCAGCCCGCAGGCCATGTACTCCAGGGCGGCCCGGCTGTGCAGCTCGCTGCCCACCGAGCTCACCACCCCCACCCGGGCCAGCCGCAGCCAGCGGACCACGTCCTCGCGCCGGCCCAGCCAGTGCGCGGCGCCCTCCAGCCCCAGCCGCGCCACCCCGTCGCGGTATGCCGCCTCCTGCCCCTCCCAGGCCTCGCCCATCAGGACCGCCGCCACCCTGGGTCGCGTGCGCCGCACCCGCTCGAGCGCTTCCAGGAAGATCCCCACGCCCTTGACCGGCGCGAGCCGGGCGGTCAGCGCCACCACCTCGGCTCCCGGGCCCAGGCCCGCCTCCATCCACGCCGAAGCCTCGGCCGGGCCGGGGCAGAACCGGGTTCCGTCCACGCAGCCGTCCAGCACGCGCCAGTGCCGGGTATGGAAGCCGGCGGCGCGCGCCTCCTCGGCGAGCCGCGCGCAGGGCACCAGGACGAAGCGGGTGTCGCGGTCGTAGAGCGCGCGGCTGCCGGGCCGCCGGCGCAACGGCGTGTTGCTCCCGCGCCAGCGCACCAGCGCGGCGGGCCGGCCCCGGCGCCCGCCGGTGGCCCCCGGCGCCCCCGCGGCCGCGCCGCGCACCAGCGCGCCCAGCAGGTGCGCGGGGGACTCCACGGTGTAGATCACGTCGGGGCCGAAGCGGCGGACCTCCCGCCGCAACGCGCGCCACTGGGCGGCGAAGCGGAGCGGGTTGTTGCCGAAGTGCGTGCCGGGGAACTCCGTGACGGGCAGGCCCGCGTCCGCGGCGCGCATCAGGCTGCCGGACCCGGGGGGGGCCATCCAGCGGCAGGCGTGCCCGCGCGCGGCCAGCGCCGCGGCGAGGAACAGGCTCTGTTCCGTCTCCGCGTTGAACGGCCGGGCCGCGGAAACGAACAGCGTCTTCACAGCATCTCGCGGGCCAGCGCGCGGGCTTCCCGGTCCGCCTCCCACACGTCCCCCGGACCGTCCAGCTCCCGGCGAGTGTGCCGGTCCAGGACGCGGCGCAGCAGGCGCGCGATATCCGGGAACCGGATGCGCCCGGCGAGGAAGGCCTCCACCACCACCTCGTCGGCGGCGTTGAGTGCGGCGGGATAGGTGCCACCGGCCTCGCCCGCGGCGCGCGCCAGCCCGTAGCAGGGGAAGGCGCGCGTGTCGATCTCCTCGAAGTGCAGCGCGCCGGCCTGCAGCAGCCCCAGGGGCGGGGCCGGCGTGGGGTGCGCGCGGCGGCCCAGGAGCGCGCGCTGGATGGGCAGCGACATGCTCGGAGCGCTCAGCTGCGCCGTCCACGATCCGTCGCCCCACTCCACCATCGCATGCACCAGCGCCTCCGGGTGCACCACCGCGCCCACGCGCTCCAGCGGCAGCTCGTAGAGCCACCGGGCTTCCAGCACCTCGAAGCCCTTGTTCAGCAGCGTGGCGCTGTCCACGGTGATTCGCGGCCCCATGGCCCACACCGGGTGGGCCAGCACCTCGGCGGGTGTGAGCGAATCGAACCGTGCGGGATCCATGCCGCGCAGCGGCCCCCCCGAGGCCGTGATCCACACCTGGCGGGCTTCGGCCGCGTCGCGACCCTCGAGCAGCTCGCCCAGCGCCCAGTGCTCGCTGTCCACGGCCAGCAGCTTGCCCCCGCCGCGGTGCGCCGCCCGCGCGGCCAGCGGCCCGCCCGCCACCAGGGTCTCCTTGTTGGCCAGCGCCAGGGTGCGGCCGGACTCCAGGGCCGCCAGCGTGGGCGCGAGCCCCCGCGAGCCCACCAGCGCATTGAGCACCAGCGGCGCGTCCGGGTGGGTGGCGCACGCCAGCAGCCCCGCCTCCCCCGAGACCACCTTCACCGCCGGCCCCAGGGCGTCGCGCACGCGCGTCGCGGCCGCCGGGTCGGCCACGCACACCAGCGTGGGCCGGAATTCCAGGGCCTGCTCCACCAGGCGCTCCGCGCGCCGCCCCGCGGTGAGGGCCACGACGCGGATCTCGCCGGGGTGCAGGCGCAGCACTTCCAGCGCCTGCTCGCCGATGGAGCCGGTCGAGCCCAGGATCGAGAGGCCGCGCGGCTTCAGGGTCGCATCGCGCACAGCAGGAACCCCCACACCACCGGGGTGGCGGTCAAAAGGCTGTCGTAGCGGTCGAGGACACCGCCGTGGCCGGGAATCCAGGAGGCGCTGTCCTTGGCGCCGAACTGGCGCTTGAACATGGACTCCAGCAGGTCGCCCGCCTGGCCCACCACGCCCACCAGCGCGCCCAGGAGCGCGCCGCGGACCGGGCCCAGGAAAGTCCACAGCGTGGCCCCTGAGAGCGCGCCCACCAGGACCGCGGCGCACAGGCCGCCGGCCGCGCCTTCCCAGGTCTTCTTCGGGCTGATGGCGGGCGCCAGCGGGTGCCGGCCCAGCGCCAGGCCCACGCCGTAGGCGGCGGTGTCGGCGCTCCAGGTGAGCACGTAGGCCATCGCGGTGGCCTGCGCGCCACTGTAGCCGTGGCCCGGGGAGAGGCGCAGCCCGGGCATGGCATAGCCCAGGAACCCGACGTAGGCGAGCCCCAGCGCCGCGCGTCCCGCCGGGCTGAAGGAGAGCCCGCGCGCGCGCGCGGCCACCCCGGCGAGCACCGCCAGCGCCCCCAGCGGGGCCAGCACCGACACCGCCGCGGGCCACAGCAGGCGCGCCCAGGCCAGGGGCGCCAGCAGCGCCGCGACCCCCACGGCGCAGGCCCATGCCGGCAGGCTTCGCGGGCCCATGCGGTAGAACTCGATCAGCGCCAGCGAGAGCAGCAGCGCGCAGTAGCCCTCCCACCACGGGCCGCCGGCCCACATCAGCAGCGCCAGCACCGGCAGGAAGACCGCGGCGGAGAGCACGCGGCCCAGCAGCGCGGGATCGCGCCTCACCGGCGGCTCAACGCCCGCGCGCGGGGCGCGTGTCCACGCGGCCGAAGCGGCGCTCGCGCTTGAGGTAGTCGGCCACCGCCTCGTACAGGTGGCGGGCCCGGAAGTCCGGCCACAGCACCGGGGTGACCCACATCTCGGCGTAGGCGATCTGCCACAGCAGGAAATTGCTGACGCGCATCTCGCCGCTGGTGCGGATCAGGAGGTCGGGATCCTGCAGACCCTGGGTCCACAGCTCGCCGGAGAAGAGCTCCTCGTCGATGTCTTCGGGCCGCAGGGCTCCCTGCTTCACGCGGCGGGCGAGCTGGCGCGCGGCGTTCACGATCTCCTGCCGCCCGCCGTAGGAGAGGGCCAGCACCAGCAGCAGGCGCTGCCCGCCCGAGAGGTACTCCACGGTCTCGTCCACCGCCTGGCGTGCGTCGGCGGGCAGCGCGTCGCGCTGGCCGATCACCGCCAGGCGCACGCCGTTGCGTTTGAGCTCCTCGCGCTCCTCGCGCAGGGTGCGCTGGAGGAACTTCATCAGGCCGCCCACCTCGGTGCGCGGCCGGTTCCAGTTCTCGACGGAGAATGTGTAGAGGGTCAGGACTTCCACGCCCAGCTCGATGCAGCCCTCCACGGCGGCGCGCACCGAGGCGCGCCCGGCGCGGTGGCCGGCCAGGCGCGGCAGCGCGCGGCGCCGGGCCCAGCGGCCCGAGCCGTCCATGATGATGGCGATGTGGCGCGGGAGGTCCGCGCGCCGGCCCTTGAGCCGGGCCAGCAACCGGGCGGTTTCCGTCATCGCTCGGGGGCCGGGGAGCGGCCGCCGGTACGACCCCGCGGGAAGGCGCGGGGCCGGCCGGTCAGACCTCCATCACCTCGGCCTGCTTCTTCGCCAGCAGGTCGTCGAGGTGCTTGATGTAGGCGTCGGTGAGCTTCTGGATCTGGTCCTGGATCCGCTTGATGTCGTCCTCGGAGACGTGACCGTCCTTCTCCAGCTTCTTCAGCTTCTCGTTGCCGTCGCGGCGGCACTGCCGGATGTGGACGCGCCCCTCCTCCACCAGCTTCGCAACCAGCTTCACCATGTCCTTGCGCCGCTCCTCGCTGAGCGCGGGGATGGGCACGCGGATCACGGCGCCGTCGTCCTGCGGGTTGAGGCCCAGTTCCGAGGCCCGGATGGCGCTGCTGACGGCCTTGAGCGTGCTCTTGTCCCAGGGGGTCACCAGCAGCAGGCGCGGCTCGGGAGCCGACACGCTGGCCACCTGCGAGAGCGGCATCAGGCTGTCGTAGGCCTCCACCTTCACCGTGTCGAGCAGGGCCGGGCTGGCCTTGCCGGTGCGGATCACCGACAGCTCGTGGCGCGTGGCCTCCTGCGCCTTCTTCATGGACTCTTCCACATCGTGGATCAGCTTCTTGTCTTCCATGCACCCTCCCCTCGGACGCGGAACCGCCTCAGCTGGGCGCGGCCCCCGCGTGGACCAGCGTGCCGACGCGCTCCCCGGCGACCACGCGCCCCAGGTTGCCCGGCGTGGCGAGGTCGAACACCACGATGGGCAGGGCGTTGTCCATGCACAGGGAGATCGCGGTGGAATCCATGACCTTCAGACCGCGGTTGATGACATCGAGGTAGTTGATCTCTTCGAAGCGGCGCGCGCCGGGTTGGGCCACCGGGTCGGCGTCGTAGACGCCGTCCACCTTGGTGGCCTTGAGGATCACCTCGGCCCCGACCTCGATGGCGCGCAGCACGGCCGCCGTGTCGGTGGTGAAATAGGGGTTGCCGGTGCCGCCGGCCATGATCACGATCCGGCCCTTCTCGAGATGCCGCTGGGCGCGGCGCCGGATGTAGGTTTCGGCCAGCGTCTGCATGGCGATGGCCGAGCAGACGCGGGTGTCCAGGTCGAGCTTCTCCAGGGAGTGCTGCAGCGCCAGCGAGTTGATCACCGTCGCCAGCATTCCCATGTAGTCGGCGTTGACGCGGTCCATACCCGACGCGCTGGCGGCCAGCCCGCGGAAGATGTTGCCCCCGCCGACCACGATCCCCACCTGCACCCCGGAACGGGCGACCGCGGCCACCTCGCCGCAGATCCACTGGATCCGCTCCGCGTCGATGCCCACCTTCTGTTCCCCGGCCAGCATCTCGCCGGAGAGCTTCAGGAGGATCCTTCCGTACCTGGGCGGTTTCAAGCAGACGCCCCTTCCCTGTGCGCCCCCCGCCGGGTGGCGGGGGGCGGGACCCGGAACCCGGCTCTAGGCCCCCAGCTCGAACCGGCCGAACCGGCGGACCTGGATGTTCTCGCCGATCTTGCCCACCGCGTCCTGGACCACCTGGTTCACCTTGCGGTCCGGGTCGCGGATGTAGGGCTGCTCCAGCAGGCAGGTCTCCTCGTAGAACTTGTTGATCTTGCCGTCCACGATCTTGTCCATGATGTTCGCGGGCTTGCCCTCGCGCACCATCTGCTCGCGGTAGATCTCGCGTTCCTTGTCCAGGATCTCCGCGGGGACGTCCTCGCGGCGCACCCACTGCGGGCGCGCGGCGGCCACGTGCATGGCCAGGTTGTGCACCAGCAGCTTGAAGTCGTCGGTGCGGGCCACGAAGTCGGTCTCGCAGTTCACCTCGATCAGCACGCCGAGGCGGCCGCCGGGGTGGATGTAGGACTCGACCAGGCCGTCCCGCGTGGCCCGGTCGGCCTTCTTCGCCGCCTGCGCCGCACCCATCTTGCGCAGGTGCTCCGCGGCCTTCTCGAGATCCCCGCCCGTTTCGGACAGGGCCTTCTTGCATTCCATCATGCCCACGCCGGTGCGCTCGCGCAGCTCCTTCACCAGCGTCGCGGTGATTTCCGCCATTCGCTTCCTCCGGATCTTATGTACCAGTGCCCGCCGGCCTACGGCACTCTGGTGAACTCGCCCTCGGCCTCCGGGCCCGCGTGGTACACCGTTTCGACGACGGTCTCCACGTCCCGGCCCTCGCTCGCCGTCTGCCGCGCGTCGAGCACGGTGTCGCTCACCAGGCGGCTGAACAGCCGGATGGCACGGATGGCGTCGTCGTTGCCGGGAATCGGGTGGTCGATGGGGTCGGGATCACAGTTGGTGTCCACCACGGCGACGATGGGGATGCTCAGCCGGTTGGCCTCGGCCACCGCGATCTTCTCGCGCTTGGTGTCCACCACGAACATGAGCTGCGGGAGCCCGCCCATGTCCTTGATGCCGGAGAAGCACTTCTCGAGGCGGACGCGCTCCTTCTCGTTGGAGGCGGCCTCCTTCTTGGACAGCTTCTCCATGGTGCCGTCCTTCTGCATCTGCTCGATTTCCTTGAGACGCTGGATGTTCGAGCGGATGGTGCGGAAATTCGTGAGCGTGCCGCCGAGCCAGCGCTCGGTCACGTGGAACATCCCGCAGCGCACGGCCTCCTCGGCGATGGTCTCCTTGGCCTGCTTCTTGGTGCCGACGAAGAGCACCTTGCCGCCGTCGCGGACGAGCTTGTGGACCGCCTTGCGGGCCTCCTCGACGCACTTCATGGTCTTCTGCAGGTCCATGATGTGGATCCCGTTGCGCTCGAGGAAGATGTACTTGCGCATCTTCGGGTTCCACCGGCGGGTCTGGTGGCCGAAGTGGACCCCCGCTTCGAGGAGGTCCTTCATGGTGATTTCCGACATTGCGTTCCTTTCGGGGTTGACCCTCCGCCGCGATCGGCGCCGACCCCGCCCTCACGGGCGGGGACCCTCAGGCGCCGCGCGAAACGCGGCGTGCGAGATGAATCCGATTAACGCTTGGAGAACTGGAAGCGCTTGCGCGCGCCCGGCTGACCGTACTTCTTGCGCTCCTTCATCCGCGAGTCGCGCGTCAGGAGCCCCTCGGTGCCCAGCATGGCACGCAGGCCCGGGTCCATCTTCTGGAGCGCCCGCGCCAGGCCCATCGAGAGGGCGCCGGCCTGGCCGCTGAGACCCCCGCCCTTGCAGTTGGCGGTGAAGTCCACCTTGTCCATCATGTTGGTCAGCACCATGGGCTTCTCCGCGACCATCACCAGGACGGAGCGCTTGAAGTAGTCCATCATGGGCTGCCCGTTGACCACACGCTGCCCGGAACCGGGACGCATGCGGACGCGGACGACCGCCTCCTTGCGCCGGCCCACGGACACGATCACGTTTGATTCTGCCAAGACTTCCTCCTACGGATGGCTGGCGTCAGGCGCGCGGCGCCACACCGCCCAGGTGCGTGAGCCGGATGGGCTCGGGACCCTGGGCCTGGTGCGGGTGCTCGGCTCCCGCGTACACTTTCAGCTTCTTCAGGAGCGCCCTGCCGAGGCGGGTCTTGGGCAGCATGCCCTTGACCGCCATCGTGATCAGGCGTTCCGGGTTCTTGTCCAGGATCTCACCCATCGGCGTGAAGCGCGCGCCGCCCGGGTACATGGTGTGACGGAAGTACTGTTTCTTCTCCAGCTTCTTGCCGGTCACCTGCACGCGGGCCGCGTTGATCACCACGACGTGGTCGCCCAGGTCCATGTGCGGCGTGAAGATGGGGCGGTGCTTGCCGCGCAGCACGGAGGCGATGTTGGCTGCCATCCGGCCGAGCGTCTGCCCCTCCGCGTCCACCAGGTACCACTTGGCTGTGATCTCGGACTCTCGGGGAATTGCGGTTCGCATTCGGAAACTCTCACCTCCCTCCGGAACATGAATATGGGGCGCGCAGATCCCACCGGGCGCGCAGAAGCGCGTCCCCGGGGGCCGCGCCCCACGGAGCTAAAGCCCCATATTCTATTCACCTAAGTCCCAAAACGTCAAGAGGTTTTGCGGTCCCGGGCGGCCTCGGCGAACAGCCGCGCGAGCCGGGAAAGGGGCAGCCCCATGACGTTGAAATAGCACCCTTCCACCCGGTCCACCCACAGGGCGCCAAAACCCTGGATGCCGTAGGCCCCGGCCTTGTCCATGGGTTCCCCGGTGGCAATGTAAACGTCTATCTGCGAATCGGTTAGGTCCACGAATCGAACCAGGCTGCGCTCCCAGGCCTGGTGGCTCCGGCCGTGACGCACCAGGCAGATCCCGGTATACACCTCGTGCCAGGCTCCGGAGAGCTCCCGGAGCATCTCCCGGGCCCCCTCCCGGCCCTCGGGCTTGCCCAGGGGCCGACCGCGGCTCCAGACCAGGGTGTCGGCCCCCAGGACCCACGCATCCGGCCGGGTGGCGGCCACGCCGCGGGCCTTGCCGCGGGCGAGGTCCATCACCACCTGGTGCGGCCAGGCGTCGTGCGGGTCGGGTTCCTCGGGCGGCATCACCACCTCGAACTCCGCCCCCACCAGGCGCAGCAGCTCCGCGCGGCGGGGCGAGCCGGAGGCCAGCACCAGGGGGGCGTCCCCCAGGAAGAGGCCCGCGAACGGGAAAGGAGTCATGGGCGTGCCTCGCGGCTGTCCAGGATCAGCGTGACCGGACCGTCGTTGACCAGCTCCACCTCCATGTGCGCTCGGAACCGTCCGCGCTCCACCGGCACCCCGAGCTGGCCCAACCGGGCGCAGAACTCCTCGTACAGCCGCTCGGCCGTCTCCGGCGGCGCGGCGCGCTCGAACCCGGGACGGCGGCCCCGGCGCGTGTCGCCCAGGAGAGTGAACTGCGACACCACCAGCGCACCGCCCCCGACCTCCAGGACCGAGCGGTTCATCAGGCGCTTGTCGTCGGCGAAGATCCTCAGGTTCGCACACTTCGAGGCCAGCCATTCCACGTCCGCGTCGGTGTCGCCCACGGCCACGCCCAGCAGCACCACGAGGCCCGCCCCGATGCGCCCGGTCGCTTCTCCGTCCACGCGCACCTCGGCCCTCGAAACCCGCTGCACCGCGGCGATCACGAGCGGCGCTCCGCGTCCCGGTTCGCGGCGCCGGCGAGGCGGACGACCCGCCGCGGAGACATCACTTGCTGCCCAGCCCGCTCTGGAACCGCTCCACCGCGCTCACCCCGCGCACTCGCCGCACCGCCCCGAGCACCTCCTGGAGGTGGCGGCGATTGTGCACCTCCACCAGGAACGTGCCGCGGGCCGATCCGTCGGAGGCGGTCATGCCGGCCGAGCGGATATTGCACTTCTCGGCGGCGATGGCCTTGGCCACGTCGGCCAGCAGGCTGGGCCGGTCGCTGCCGTGCACCACCAGGCGCACCGGGAACGCCTCCCCGATCTTCGCGTCCCAGGTCACGTCCACGCGCCGCTCGGCGGGCACGCGCTCGGCGAAGGTGTTGGGGCACACGTGGCGATGCACCGAGACGCCGCGGCCCTGCGTGACGATTCCCACCACCGGCTCGCCCGGCACCGGCTGGCAGCACTTGGCGATGTGCACCAGCAGGCTGTCCTGGCCCTGGATGCGCACGCCCTCGGCCTTGCGCGGCAGCATGTCCCCCAGCTGCTCCAGCGGGCCCTTGCGCCGCCGTTCCTGCAATTCGGGGAAGAGCTTGTGCACCACCTGCGGGGCGGACAGCGAGCCCTGCCCGATCTTGGCGTAGAGCTGCGGCAGCTCCGAGACCCCCAGCGACTGGGCCGCGTCCAGCAGCTCGCGGTCGGGCACCGCGCGCCTCGCGCGGCGCAGCTCACGGTCGAGCATCTCCTTGCCCAGCACGATGGCCTCGGCCTGGTGCTGCGCCTTCAACCAGTGGCGCACCTTGTGGCGCGCGGCCGGCGTGCGCACGAACTCGATCCAGTCCTTGCTGGGCCTGCCGGTGGGCTGGGTGACCACCTCCACGGTGTCGCCGCTGCGCAACCGCGTGCGCAGCGGCACGAACTGGCCGTTCACCTTGGCCCCCACGCAGTGCAGCCCGATCTCGGAGTGGATGGAGAATGCGAAGTCCACCGGCGTGGAGCCCTTGGGCAGCTGTCGCAGGTCCCGCTTGGGGGTGAACACGAAGATCTCGTCCTGGTACAGGGAGGTCTGCAGCAGCTGCATCCACTCCTCGTCGGAGAGCTCCGCGGTCCACTGGGCCGTATCCCGCAGGAACCCGCCCAGCTTCTTGTCCAGCTCGCGGTCGCTGCGCCCGCCCTCCTTGTAGCTGTAGTGCGCCGCCACCCCCAGCTCCGCGGTGCGGTGCATGTCCCCGGTGCGGATCTGGATCTCGACCACCTGGCGCGCCGGCCCGATCACGGTGGTGTGGATCGACTGGTACATGTTGGACTTGGGCGTGGCGATGTAGTCCTTGATGCGCTCCTGGATGGGCGTGAACAGCCCGTGGATGATCCCCAGGGCGTGGTAGCACGCGGCCTCGTCGGCGGTGATCACGCGCAGGCCCAGCAGGTCGTGCAGCTCGTGGAACTCCCGGCCCTTCTCCTTGAGCTTCTTGTAGATGCTGTAGAAGTGCTTGGGCCGGCCAGAAATCTCCGCCTCGATGCCGGCCTTGACCAGCGCCTCGGCGATGGGCACGCGGATCTGTTCCAGCCGCTCGGCGCGCTCTTCGCGCTTGGCCTGCACGCTGCGGGCGATCTCCCGGTAGGCTTCGGGCTCGAGGTGCTTGAGCGCCAGGTCCTCCAGCTCGCGCTTGAAGCTGCCGATGCCCAGGCGGTGGGCGAGCGGGGCGTACACGTCCAGCGTCTCGCGGGCGATACGGCTGATCTTCTCGGGGGGGAGGAACTCCAGCGTGCGCATGTTGTGCACGCGGTCGGCCAGCTTGATCAGGATGACCCGCAGGTCGCTGGCCATGGAGAGGATCATCTTGCGGAAGTTCTCGGCCTGCTCGGCGCGCGGACTGTCGAAGTGCAGGTGCCCGATCTTGGTGACGCCCTCCACCAGGCGCGCCACCTCGGTGCCGAAGGCCTGGCCCAGCTCGTGGCTGGTGACCGGGGTGTCCTCCACCACGTCGTGGAGCAGCGCGGACGCCACGATGGTGGAGTCGAGGTGGCTGCCCAGGAGGCCCATGAGGATGCGGGTGGTCTCGACGGTGTGGCTGACGAAGGGCTGCCCGGAGCGGCGCACCTGGCCGTGGTGCGCGAGCGAAGCGAACTCGAACGCGCTGCGCACCACTGCCTCCTCGGCGCGGGGGCTGCGGACACGCAGTTCCTCGAGCAGGGGGTTGAGCAGGCCGGTCTCGTCGGTCATGCGCCCGGTTCGACCCCCTTCACCTTGAGCTGCACCCGCTCCCGTCCCTGCCAGACGTTGCGGATGGGTGTGAACGCGAGGGAAAACCTGCCGGGGGCGCGGTTCAGCTCGCCCGCCATGTGTCCGAGGTTGAATCCGATGCACTCGCACACATGGCCGTTCTGGCGCACCACCATCTTGAGGTGGTTGCGGCTCACCACGCTGGACCAGCCCGAGAGCTCCACGTCACGCGCCAGGAACAGGGGCTCGCCGTTGCGCAGGCCCCACGGGCTGAGCCGCTCCAGCCACTCCACCAGCTTCAGGTCGCAGCCGGAGAGCGGGAGCTCGCTGTCCAGGTCCAGCCGGTGCGTGTAGTCCTCGGCGGTGAGCCGGGCGGCCACCTCGGTGTTCAGCCGGTCGCGAAACTCGTCGAGGTGGCTGCGCTCGATGTTGAGCCCGGCCGCGTGGCTGTGGCCGCCGTAGGCGATGAGGCAGTCCTGCACCGTGGCCAGCGCCTCCCACAGGTTGAGCCCGGGCAGGCTGCGGCCCGAGCCGCGGCCCTCCTCGCCGTCCATCGCGATCAGGATGGTGGGGCGGCAGTAGCGCTCCACCAGCCGCGAGGCCACGATGCCCAGCACGCCCGAGTGCCAGCGGTCCGACCACAGCACGATCACCGAGTGCCTTTCAAGATCTACGTGGGCGGCGATCTGGGCCTCCGCCTCGGCGAGGGTCTCCTCGTCGATGCGACGCCGGAGGTTGTTGTCCTCCTCCAGGGTCTCCGCCAGCTCCATGGCTTCACCCACCGAGCCCGCCTGCAGCAGCTTCACCCCGGTGTCGGCCTTGCCCAGCCTCCCCGCCGCGTTGATCCGAGGCGCCAGGATGAAGGCCACGTGGCCGCTGTCCACCCGGCGGGTCTTGAGGCCGGCGGTCTCCTTGAGCGCCACCAGGCCCTGGTTGCGGGTGGCCTCCAGGCGGTGCATGCCGAGCTTGGCCAGCACCCGGTTCTCCCCCACCAGCGGCACCACGTCGGCGATGGTGCCCAGCGCGATCACGTCCAGGTGCTCCTCGAGGAAGCTGCGCGCGTCCACGGGCAGCATCCGCGAAAACAGCGCCTGCACCACCTTGGCGGTCACCCCGATGCCGGCCAGCTCCTTGAACGGATAGGGGCAGTCGGGTCGCTTGGGGTTCACCACCGCCGAGGCGCGGGGCAGCGGCCCCAGGGGCTCGTGGTGGTCGGTGACGATCACGTCGATCCCGCGGCGCAGCGACTCCTCCACCGGCTCGGCGGCGGTCACGCCGCAGTCCACGGTCACGATCAGCTTCACTCCCCGCCGCTCCGCTTCGTCCAGGCCGGTGTCCGAGAGGCCATAGCCGTCCCGCAGGCGATCGGGGATGAAGTAGTCCACCTTCGCGCCCAGGATGCGCAGCGCCTTGGTCATCAGGTAGGTGGAGGTGACGCCGTCCACGTCGTAGTCGCCGTGGACCATGATGATGTCGCCTCGCTCCACGGCCTGCCCGATGCGCGCCACGGCCTTTTCCATGTCGGCCATCAGGAACGGGTCCTCGAGGTGCTCCACTTCCGGGACCAGGAAGCGGCGCGCGCGGTCCAGGTCGCGCAGGTTGCGGTTCCACAGGATGCGCGCAACCGTCTCGGGCACTTCGAGGTCCCGAGCCAGGTCGCGGAGTGCCTCCTGCGGAGGCGGCGGCGCGAGGCACCAGGTGGTGCGAGCCATCGAGGCGATCTCCGATCGTCGGAGCGAATGCCGCCGGTGGGGGTGGCCACCCGGCGCGTCGCGGGTTGAGTACGGGTTTCCAGGGGTATCGGCCCGAAGAGCGGGCGCGGTAGGTTCTTGTGGACCCACGCTAGCACGGCATTCCGGGTGGGTCAATGCGGTCAGGGGGACCGCGGGGCGGCCTCCCGCGCGGCCGGCGTGGGCCTCGGCCCCGGACGCGAAGGCGGCCGCCCCCCTTCAGGAGGCGGCCGCGTCCTCGATTCCCCTGCCCCGGGCGCTCCTACTTCGCGCTCATCTTCACCGCGCGCGCGTAGTGCCCCTCCACGACCTTCCAGTCCAGCACCTTCATGAAGGCGTCGATGTAGGGCCCGCGCGCCGCGCCGTGGTCGATGAAGTAGGCGTGCTCGTAGGTGTCCAGCGCCAGGATGGGCGTGGCGTTCCAGACCGGGAAGGTGTTCTGGGCGTCGCCGAGGTAGTTGAACAGCGTGCCGTAGTCGTGGTCCAGCGCCAGCCACACCCAGCCGCGCGCCGCGATGCCGGTGGCCTTGAGGTCCTTCGCCCACGCCTCGAACGAACCGAAGTTGGCCCGGATCGCGTCCGCCAGGGCCCCACCGGGCTCGCCTCCCCCGCCGCCGAGGTGGCCGAAGTAGAGCTCGTGGTTCTTCACCCCGCCGATGGCGAACGTCAGCTCGTGCTTGAGCACCCGCAGGTCGCTGAACACCTGGTTGGCCCTGGCCGGGTCACGGTCGAGGGACTCCAGTTTCTCGAGGATCTCGTTCGACTTGTTGACGTAGCCCTGGTAGAGCTTGAAGTGCTCCTCCATGGTCTTCTTCGAGATGCCCTCCATCTCCAGCGTGGCCGGCTTGAGCGGGACGGCGGTGAACTTGCGGGCGGAAAGACCCGGCATGGGCTGCCTCCTTGTGCGTTACGGGCGGGGGAAATGGCCCCTCGCGCCCGGCGTTCGGGGAACGCCGGGGCGGGACCACGAGATCCACGGTTCTGTCCAAGCAGTTGGATGCAGGCGGGCGGGCGGCGTTGTGCCCCGGGCCCGCGAAGGGCCCGGGGTGCCCGGGTTATTCGTACCGCAGGGCGTCGATGGGATCCAGCCGGGAGGCCCGGTAGGCGGGGTAGATGCCGAAGAACAGCCCCGTCCCCACCGACAGCGCCAGCCCCGCGAACACCGACCACGGCGCCACGGCCGAGGGCAGCGGCGTCAGCAGGGAAACCAGGCCGCTGAGACCCGCACCGAGCAGGATCCCGAGGACCCCCCCGACCCCGGTCAGCGTGGCGGCCTCGAGCAGGAACTGGGTCAGGATGTCCGCACGGCGCGCGCCCAGCGCCATGCGCACGCCGATCTCTCGGGTGCGCTCCTTCACCGACACCAGCATGATGTTCATCACGCCGATGCCGCCCACCATGAGCGCAATGGACGAGATGGCCATCATCACCAGGTAGATGGCCCCGGTCATCTGGTGATACAGGTTGATGAGCGCGTCGTCGGTCTCGATGGAGAAGTTGTCCGCCTGACGCGACTTCAGGTGGCGTTGCCTGCGCAGCACCTCGGTGATCTGGTCGATCGCGGCAGTCATCTGGTCCTCGCGGACCGGCTTGGCCTTCATGGCGAATTCGTTCTGGCGGTCGCCCCCCTCCTCGCCCGGGAAGAACTTCCGCAGCGCGGTGTAGGGGATGATCAGGAAGTTGTCGGTGGACTGCCCGAACATCTTCCCGCGCCGTGCGAGCTCCCCGACCACCACGAACGGGATCCCGCCGATGTGGATGGTCTTGCCCACCGCGGGGGTGTTGGGGAACAGCGTCTCCATGATGTCCTGGCCCAGCAGCACCACCTGCCCGCTGTGGCTGGTCTCTCCGTCGGTGAACACCCGCCCCCGCGCCAGGTCCATCCCGCTGATCTCGATGTAGTCGGAGGTGGTGCCCAGCACGTTGCCGCTGCGCGCCTTCAGATTCCGGTACTCCACGCTGGGAGCGCCGTCGATGCCCTTGATGGGTGCGATCTTCTTCACCGCGGGACAGTTCTCGCGGATCGCCACGAGGTCTTCCTCGGTGAAGGAGTGCCGCATCCTCAGGCTGTCGGGCAGGGGACCGTTGCGCGGGCCGTTCTGCGCGAACGGGCGGATCCATAGGATGTGGGAGCCGAAGGTGCGGAACTGTCGCGCCATGCTGCGGTCCAGGCCCTGGACCATCGCGCCCATGGCGATGACGGTGCTCACCCCGATCACCACGCCCAGCGTGGTCAGGAACGAGCGCATCTTGTTCGCCCGCATGGCCTCCAGCGCCATGCCCACCACCTCGAGCGCCAGGGAGCGGCGCGCGCCAGCCATCACTCGTACCTCAGGGCCACGATCGGGTCCAGCCGGGAGGCCCGCATGGCCGGGTAGATGCCGAAGAACAACCCCACCGAGGAGGCCACCAGCAGGCCCACCAGCACCGACCACAGCTCCACGCGCGCCGGCAGCGGCGTGGCGGCCGAGATCAGGAATGCGATCCCCGCCCCCACAAGGACACCGATGATCCCGCCCACCAGGGCCATGATCACCGCCTCGTACAGGAACTGCTGCAGCACGTCGCTGCCGCGCGCGCCGACGGCCTTGCGCACGCCGATTTCGCGGGTTCGCTCGGTCACCGACACCAGCATGATGTTCATGATCACGATGCCGCCCACCACCAGCGCCAGCGAGGCCACCCCGATCATCACGATGAACGCGGCCCCCGTGAAACGGTTGTACAGCTCCATGAACATCTCGGCGGTCTGCAGCCCGAAGTCGTCCTTGGCCCGGTACGGCACGTGCCGGCGCGCGCGCAGGATCACGCGCACCTCGTCCTGGGCCTTGAGATAGGTGTTGGGCCCGGTGCTCTTGATGGCCAGGACCAGGTAGCTCCGCGGCCCGTACTGCTTCAGGAACGCGGTGTAGGGGATGATCACGTAGTCGTCCTGCGACTGGCCCAGGATCTTGCCCTTGCGCCCGCCCACCCCCACCACGGTGTAGGCGTGGCCACCCACCCGCACTTCCCGTCCCAGCGGGTCGAGGTTCTCGAAAAGCTTCTCGGCGGTGGACTGCCCGACCACGCACACCGGCGAGCGGCGCTGCATGTCGGACAGCGTCAGGTGGCGGCCCGCCGCGACTTCGATGCCGTTGATCTCCGGGTAGTGCTCGCCGAAGCCGCGGACGTTGCAGTCCTCCTTCTTCTGGCGGAAGCGCACCTGGCCGGACTGCTCGTACCACGGCGCCACGATGGACACCGACGGGCACCGCTCCAGCAGCGCCTCGCGGTCGTCCAGCGTGATGTCCTTGCGCTTGAGCGCGTCGAGGTAGTCCTCCTCGTTGAAGATGGCCCCGAACTTGTCGATGTAGAACACGTTTGAGCCCTGCTCCAGCAGCTTGTCGGACACGTAGTGGTTCATGCCCTGGATGATGGCCACGATGGCGATCACCGACATCACGCCCACGATGTTCCCGAGCAGCGTCAGGAACGAGCGCAGCTTGTTGGCGCGCAGGGCGCCCACGGCCAGCTTCAGGCTTTCCTGTAGTTCCACGTCCGTGCCTCCGCGGCCGTCAGCGGGTCCGCCGGTCCTCCGAGATGCGGCCGTCGTGCAGGCGCACGATGCGCCGCGCGTGCCGCGCGATGTCCTCCTCGTGCGTGACCAGGATGATGGTGTTGCCCTGCTCGTAGACCAGTTCCAGGGCGGCCATGATCTCCTCGCCGGTGCGGCTGTCGAGGTTGCCGGTGGGCTCGTCCGCCAGGATGATGCTCGGCTTGTTGACCAGCGCACGCGCGATGGCCACGCGCTGCCGCTGGCCGCCGGAGAGCTCGTTGGGCCGGTGGTGCATGCGGTCGGCCAGCCCCACCGCGGTGAGCGACTCCACCGCCCGCTTGCGGCGGTCCTGGGGGTTGGTGCCGTTGTAGATCAGCGGCAGCTCCACGTTGTGCAGCGCGTCGGCCCGGGCCAGCAGGTTGAACGTCTGGAAGACGAAACCGATCTCCTTGTTCCGGATGCGCGCCAGCTCGTCGTCGTCGCAGTCGCGGATCTCCACGCCGTTGAGCTTGTACGAGCCCCCCGAGGGGGTGTCCAGGCACCCGATCATGTTCATCATCGTGGACTTGCCGGAGCCCGAGGGCCCCATGATGGCCACGTACTCGTGCCGGTCGATGTCCAGGTCCACCCCGGCCAGGGCGTGGACGTCCTCGCCCCCCACGTTGTAGTCCTTGGTGACGCCGCGCAGCTCGATCAGCATGGCGCTAGTCCTTCTTGCCGGCCGAGTCGCCGGGCTTCTTGCCCGCGGCCTTCTTCACCCTGGCGCCGTCCTTCAGGTTGCGCAGCTCCTTGTAGGGCCCGCTCACGACCTCGTCCCCGGCGTTCACCGCGGCCTCGATCTCCATGTTCACGTCGCCCGAGATGCCCGGCTTCACCGGCACGAACACCGCCACGCCCTTGCGGGCCACGAACACGCCGCTGATCTCCTTCTCCTTGGCCTTGCGCGTGGCATCGTCCTCGTTCTCCGCGGCCATGGCCCCGCCCTTGGCCTTCGGGCCCTTCTTCTGCGCCGCCCTGGCCTCGTCCAGCTCGCGCTGCGTGCGCACCACCACGCTCTGGATGGGCACCGCCAGCGCCTGCTTGTGCTCGTTGGTCTGGATGTCCACGTCCGCGGTCATGCCGGGCTTGATGGAGCGCACCCGGCTCAGGAACACCACCTTCACCTCGTAGTTGCTCTGCTCCTGGCCGGAAGCGGCGCCCAGGGCGGACGACTTGGCGGTGTTGCCGACCTCGATCACCTCGCCGCGGAATACGGAGTCGGGGATGGCGTCCACCTTGATCTTCACCGGCTCGCCCACCCTCACGTCCACCACGTCGGTCTCGTCCACCTGCGCCCGCACGATCATCCGGCTGGTGTCGGCCACCGCCAGGATCTGGGTGCCGGGATTGTTCATGGTGCCGGTGATCACGTTCTCCCCGGCCTCCACGTTGAGCTGCGACACGATGCCGTCGAAGGGCGCGTGGAACACGGTCTTGTCCACGTTGTCCTGCGAGGCCGCCCTCGCGGCGCGCGCCTCGTTGACGGCGTCCAGGGCCGCCTGGTGCTCGCTCAGGGCCACCTTGTAGGCGGTCTCCACCTGCTCCAGCTCGTCCGGCGAGACCAGGTTCTTCGCGGCCAGCGCGCGACGGCGGTCCAGCGTCTGCTGGGCCCGCTCCAGGCTGAACTTCGCCTGGCGCGTGCGGGACTCGGCGGCGGACAGCGCCGCCACGGCCCGCTTCAGGTCGGCGTCGTACTGGGTGGCGTCGAGACGCAGCAGCACCTCGTTCTTGCGGACCCGCTGGCCCTCCTTCACGCCCAGGTACACGATCTTGCCCGGCACGGTGGCGGACATCTTCACCAGCGTGAACGGCTCGATCTTGCCCGGCGACTTGACGTGGGAGACCACGTCCTCCTTGCGGACCTTGGCCAGCTCCACCGAGGCCACCTTGCCCTGCTGCTTCTTCATCGTGGCGAAACCGAACACCGCGAGCAGCACCACGGCGAGCCCGATCAGGATCCACTTGAGATTCTTCTTCATGCCTCTCCTCCGCGTTCGATCGGCCGCGCTACGGGTTCTGCCCCAGGGCCCGGTCCAGCTGTGCCCGGGCCAGCTGGAGGCCCACGCGGGCGTCCACCAGGTCCGAGCGGCTGCGCGTCAGTTGCACCTCGGCCGTGGTGAGCTCCAGCAGGGTGCTGGAGCCCAGGCGGTACTTTTCACGGTTCAACTCGTGGCTCTGCTCGGCGTAGTCCAGCGCCTCGACGGCCACCCGGGCGCGCTCGCGCGCCTCCACCAGGCCCAGCCACGCCTGGCGCACCTCGAGTGCTATCTCCACGCGCCGCTGCGACAGGTTCCGGCGCTGGATCTCCAGCTCCGCGGCGCGCTGCTGGATGCGCCCCTTGGTGGAGAAGCCGTCGAAGATCGGCACCGTCACCCGGGCCCCCACCGACCAGCTGAAGGGGCGGCTCTCGAACTTCGTCTCGGGTATCTGGGAGATGGTGTCCCCGTACACCGGGACGAACGAGGTGTCCGCCAGGTTCAGGCGCAGGCTCTTGAGCGTGGTCCCGACCTGGGTGAGGCTGTCCTGGGTGGTGCTGAAGATGGACTTCTGGATGCTCACGCTGGCGCCCAGGGTCGGATAACGCGCGGCCCGCGCCGAGCCCAAGCCGGCCTCTGCGGCGTCGATCTGCCGCAGCAGCTGCGCCAGGTCGGGCCGGTTCGCGTAGGCGGACTCCAGGATGTTGGTGGAATCGGGCAGCGGCACGTCCTCGGGCAGGGCGTCCACGACGTCCAGGCCGCGGTCGTCGGCCAGGCCCAGCAGGCCCGCCAGGCGCAGGCGCTCGATGTCCACGCTGTGCTGCGCGGAGATGACCGCCAGCCGCGACTGCGCGTGCTGCGTGCGCGCCTTGAGCAGGTCGGTGCGCGGCGCCGTGCCCACGTCGAACAGGCCCTGGGTCAGGGCCAGCGTGGAGGAGTCCAGCCGGGCGGCGTCCACGCTCACGCCCGACAACTGCTTGGCGCGCACCAGCGCGTAGAACTGCTGCTTCACCGCCAGCGCCACCTGCTGGCGGGTGCTCACCTCGGCCGCCCGGGTGGCGGCCAGGCCGCGGGCCGCCTCCCTGGCGCCGTTGAGCGCCTGCAGGTTGATCAGCTCCTGCGAGAGCGACACGCTGCCGCTGCGGGAGTTGGTGTTGGTGGAGGGGACGCTGCCCCCCACGCGGAACGCGGAGCGCTGCTCGCCCTGGTGGCTGCGGGCCAGGTCACCGGTCACGTTCAGCTGCGGCAGCAGCGGGGAGCGGGCCAGCTTCAGCCCCCCCTCCGCCTGCTCCACCTGCCGGGCGGCCGCGTACACCGAGTTGTTGTCACGCAGCGCGATGCGCACCGCCTCGTCGGCCGTGAGCCGAGAGAGGTCGGCGCGCGACGTGCCGGTGCCACCGGCCAGGACCGCCAGGACCGCCAGGGCCATCGCCCGGGCCGGGTGCCCCATCCGCGGGGGGGCAGGGATCATGGGAACCTCCTCGGAAGACATCGCCCCGCCGGGCCGGCGGGAACCGCAATACCCGATTCTACGCAATCCTGCGGCCGGAGGTTTCACTGACCGCCGGGCTACATTCCGCCGCCGAACCTGCCCATCACGCCCTGCAGGGCCGCCATGGCCACCGAGCCCGCCACGAACACCACCGAGACCCAGACGAGCACCTGGCGGGACGGCTTCCGGTACACCAAGGCCAGCCCCACGGCCAGCAACGCCCAGGACCACAGGCTGAACATGTCCACCTTCTCCAGCAGCCGGTAGAGGAAGGTGGGCGGGTCCGGCATGTCCATGAGCGCCGAGGGGCCGAAGAAGACCCGGGGGTCCTGCTTGGCGATGGCCAGCGGCATCCACACCAGGGTGTGGGGAATCTGCACCACCGAGGCGTGCAGGCACACCGAGAGCACCGCCTTGAAGTCGGCCCTGCCGCTCAGCAGCAGGGTGAACACGAAGTACATCAGCGCGGCCCACACCAGCGGTACCACTGCCGCCGACACGGCGCTGCCCACCACTCCCATGGTGATGGCCACGGGGCTGGCCATGTACTTGTCCATCTGGGCGCGCTGCTCCGGGCTCATCTCCGCGGAGCGCTCGGCCATCTGCGACAGCTGGAACGGGATCACCACCGGCTTGTAGATCGCCGCCGTCACCAGCCCCTGGAACAGCACCACGACCAGGAACGGCACGAGCAGGGCCGGGCGGGCGGCCACCGAGGCCATCGCCTTGCCGGGGCTCCACAGGACCGAGAGCATGCGGGCCAGGCTGTTGCCTCCGACGATCTGCGGGGCGGGTTCCTCGGCGGGTGCCGGGCCGGATCCTGGAACGGGCGTTTCGGTGGTGGTCATGGCGTCTCCCTCGCGTGGGTGGGGTTGCGCCGCCCGGGCCGGGACCGGACGTGCGGCGGGGCCCGGTGTCTGCCGGGCCCCGGTCGCTTCTTTCGGCGGTTAGGAGGCCGAGGCTCTAGTTGCCGCTAAGGCGGAACGCGATGGGCACCGCGACCCACACGGCCACGGGCTTGTTGTTCGCCAGGGCGGGCTTGAAGATGTACTGCTTGACCGCCTCCAGGGCCGCGTCGTTGAGCACCGGCACTCCCTGGGCGATCTCCGCCTTCACCACGTGCCCGTCGGTCCCGACGAGCACGTTTACCGTGACCTTGCCCTCGATCCCGCTGGACTTGGCCAGGTCGGGGTAGCGGACCGGGTAGGCCTTGATGAGCAGCGGCTCGTCGTCACGGTACACGTACGCGCCGGCCGCAGGCAGTTCCTCCTGCGCCGGCGCCGCGATGACGATGTCGCCGCTGCCCGCGCCGGTGCCCGCGCTGGATGCCGCCTGCTCGATCTCCTTGGCGGAGGCGAGCTGCGTCTCCTGCGGGGCCTGCGCGTCCGGCACCGGGACCGGGATGCCCACCGAGGGCGGCGCCACCTGCTGGGCCACCTTGATCTGCTCCACCTGCTGCTTCGACAGCGGCGGGGCCTGCAGCTGCTGGAGAGGCACCACCACCACGCGGGTCTTGTGGCTCTCGCTCAGCTTCTGGTTCAGGAGGACGGCAGCCAGTGCGAGCAGGATCAGGAAGATGTTGAACGCGGCCGACAGCGCCACGCCCAGCGTCATGTACCGCTGGAACACCGCCTTCAGCTCGGCGGCCCCGTACTGCTGGTACGCCGGCATGCCGCTGGACGGGCCGGGTGGCACGGCCTGCGTCGTGGTGCTCATGGCTGGCTCACCTCCCCCGTGGCGGGGGCCGCCCGGTGCGCGCTCATCAGGCCCCCCCGATCTGCTTCTTGTCGTCGTCGGTGAAGGGCGCGAACCCGAAACGGGTGATCTTGGCCAGGGACAGCGCGTCGATCATCTCCACCAGGTTGTGGAACTTGGCGGCGCGCTCCACCTTGATCACCACGTTGAGGTCGGACTCCTTCGTCTTCGGGTTGTAGAACTGGCGGGCCTTGTCGTTGAGGACCTTGCGGAGGTCCTTCAGCGCCACCACCGCCGGCTTCTCGGTGGCCATGTTCCAGTAGATCTGGTCCCCCTCGACGGCGCGCAGCATCAGCACCTTCGACTGGGCGATCTCGATCTTGACGTCCTTGTCCGGCGGGACGTTGATCTCCATCGCGCGCGGGGTTCGGAACACGGTGGTCACCATGAAGAAGATCAGCAGCAGGAAGGCGACATCCACCATGGGCGTCATGTCGATGCGGACGCCCACACGCCGCTTCTTCCTCCGGCCTTTCTTGCCCTTTGTATCCTTGGGTTCCGGTGAGTCGACGGATGCCACGGTACTCGATCCTCTCTCCAGCGGGCCCTTCCCGGTCGCCCGGGAGCTACGGGGTCCGCGAAATTTCGGTCATCACGTTGAAGCGCGTGAGCTGGGACTTCTGGAGGACCTCCATCACGTCCGCCATCGTGCCGTATTTCGCGTCCTTGTCCATGCGCACGATGATGTACGCCATGGGCGCGAACTGCCGCGCCTTCATGAGCTCGGACTCCAGGTCGGGGACCTGGACCGGCACGTCCATGGTGATGTTCTTCCCCGACTGGTCCTTGGCCTTGAACTTCAGCGTGATCTGGTCGTCCTTGTTGATCGCCAGGGTGATGGTGTTCTTCTCGGGCGCCTGCAGGTCCGAGTGCGACTCGGGCAGCTTGATCTGCTCCTTGTCGGGCGGCTTGAACGTCGTGGTGCTCATGTAGAAGATGAGCAGCAGGAACGCCACGTCCACCATCGGGGTCATGTCGATCTTGACCCCCAGGCGGCGCTTTCTCTTGACGGCAGACACCTCGCTCGCCTCCTGTCCGCTACTTCACGTCGGCGACGTTCGAGGTCAGCAGCTGCAGCGTCTCGTAGCTCGCCTCATCCATCATGTAGTTGAAGTTGTCCACCTTGGTGGTGAACACGTTGTACAGCACGATGGCGAAGATGGCGATGAACAGCCCGCCGGCCGTGTTGATGAGCGCCTCGGAGATCCCCTTGGCGAGCTCGGTGGCGTCCACGGCGCCGACGTTCGATGCCGCCGCGAAGCAGCGGATCATCCCGATCACGGTGCCCAGCAGGCCCACCAGCGTGCAGATCGAGGCGATGGTGGACAGCGCCACCAGGTTGCGCTCCAGCAGCGGCACTTCCAGGGCGTTGGCCTCCTGGATCGCCTGCTGCGTCTCGGGCACGATCTTCTCCTTGGGGAGCTTCTCGTCGAGGCACTGCTGGTAGCGGATCAGACCGGCCTTGAGCACGTTGGCCGCCGAGCCCCGCTGCTTGTCGCACAGGGCCATCGCGGCCGGGAGGTTCTTGTTGTTCAGCTCGCGCTTGACCCCCATCAGGAACTGGGGCAGCGGGGCGGTGCCCGCGGCCTTGCGCAGCGTCAGGTAACGCTCGATGACGAAGGCGATCGAGAGCATGCCGAGGTAGATCAGCCCGGCGACGAGCGGACCGCCCTTCTTGACCAGTTCCGGCACCATGAACGCATACACCGCGATCGAGACGGCGAGCAGGGTGATGAAGACGATCGGCATCAGGAAGCGTTTCATTTCTGGGACATCCTCCTCTGCGGGCTGTGCGGAAACACGGCGGGGCGACGGGAACCGGACCTGGAGGGGTAGGGGGCGGGACGCCCCGTTCCGGGGGGGCTGCCCGCCGCCATCATGTCAGATTCCCGGGCCTTCGCGCAACTACAGTGCAAAGCTGGCGATCGCGGCCGCCTCCGACTCGTACACATCGAACACCAGGCTGAGCCGGGTGATCACGAACACGTTGTTGATCTTGGCGTCGACGTTGCAGAGCTTCAGCTTGGCGCCGCGCTGCGAATAGTGCTTGTGTGCGGTGATGAACACACCGATGGCGGTCGAGTTCATCATGGACGTGTCCGCCAGGTTGATGACCAGCTTCTGGTTTCCGGCCGCCTCGAGCTCCTGGACGCGCTTGTGAAGCTCGTCGGTCTCCGCTCCCCCCATCAGGAAGCCCCTGGGGTAGAGGATCACGATATCGCCTTCGGTCTTCTCCTTAAGGGCCATCGCCTTCTCCTTCCGGACGGATCACTTGGTCTTGGTGGTGGTCGAACCCTTGCTGGCGGACTCCGTGCCCGCCGGCGCCTTCCCGTTCGCGCCGGCCGGCGGCGCCGTCCCGCCCTTGCGGGGCGGCGGCGGCGGGGCCAGGAATCGCTTCAGCACCGCGTTGTTGGGGTCGATCGCGATGCCGCGGGCGGCCACCGCGCGCGCCTTCTCCATGTTGTTGGTCAGGGTGTAACTGCCGGCCAGCATCACCAGCACGCGCAGGTCGTTGGGGTTGATCGCCGAGGCCTTCTCCAGCGTGGCCGCGGCTTCCACGTAGCGCTTCTCGGAGTAGTCGAGGTAGGCCAGGTTGAACAGCGCGGACGCCGCGGTGGGGCTCGCGGAATCGGCCAGCACCGCGGCGCGGAACTCGTCGGGCGCCAGCGCCCGGTTGAGCGAGTCGCCCTTGGCGTAGGCGGTGCCCAGTTCGAGGTGCACCTTCGCCGCCTCGTCCCCCGCCAGCGGTGGCTGGATCGCGGTCAGGACGTACTTCAGCGGAGCGCTGGCGGAATCGAACATGGCCCCCGCCTGCCGCTCCAGCACCTTCGCGCTGTCGGCGTACACCTGCGCAGTATCGGCCTTCCTGGCCTTGGCGTACGCGTCCGCCTGCTGCAGCAGCGCCTGGGAGTTCATGCTCAGGCCGGAGCCCACCTGGTTGTAGCACTGCCCCAGCCGGTAGAACGGCAGGTACGGCTTTCCGCCCTTGGCGATGGCGCCGGCCGAGTCGGCCTCGATCCGGCGGCGCAGGTAGGGAATCGCGGCCGCGTACTCACGCTGATAGAACTTGCTCTCCCCCAGCTTGTACCACGGGTCCGGCTGGGTGGAGTCGGCCATGGCCGCCTCGGCGAACAGCGAGTCCGCGATCTGGAACTGCGGCGGCTTCTGGCTCATGTACAGCGAGCCCACCAGCAGGATGTCCTTCGGGTCCAGTTTGCCGCCGGCCTGCTGCAGCTTCTGGAAGGACCCGAAGGCGCCCTCCAGGTCGTTCAGGTTGTACGCGTAGTTGCGGACCGAGAGCAGCAGCACGTCGGTGCGCACCTGGCTGCTCGGGTCCAGCAGCGTCGCCGCGGTGTCCAGGGCGGTCGCGGCCTCCTTGAAGAGCTCCGGGTCGCGGGTCGTCTGGTGGTACAGGGCCTCGCCCAGGTAGCGCCAGCCGAGCCCGTTCTTCGGCCGCCACCGCGTGAAGTTGCGCAGGTAGGGCACCGCCGTGGCGTAGTGGGCCGCGTCGCTGCGGCCGGCCAGGACGTACAGGTGCCCGATCCAGTACTGCGGCTCGGGATACAGCGAATCCAGGACCGCCGCGGTCTTGAAGCTCTGCAGGGCGTCGGTGAACTCCTGGCTCCGGTAGTGCGAGAGCCCCAGCTTGTAGAACGCCTCGGCGTTGAGCGAGTCGATCTGGGTGGCGCGTCTGAAGAAGTCCTTGGCGCGGGCCCACACCTGCCGCTTCAGGTACACCTCGCCGCACGACATCTGGGTGAAGGAATCGTCGGGATCCAGCGCCGCGGCGCGCTCGGTGGAGTCGGCCGCCGCCTTGAGCGAGTCGAGGTCCATCAGCGCCAGCCCGGTGCCGGCCATGAACTTCGGCACCTCGGACTCGCCCGCGAAGTCCAGCCCGCGGTTGAGCTCGTTGAACGCCGCCTGCGCCTGGCCCTGGTGGCGCAGCGCCATGCCCAGCGCGAAGGACGCCTCGGTGTACTTGGGCTTGCGGGAGAGGGCCTCGCGGTACTTCGCGATGGCGCCGTCCCAGTCCTCCTGCGCCTGGGCCAGCTGGCCCTGCAGGTAGGGAACCACGTTGCCGCCGGGCGAGAGCTTCTCGGAGGCGTCGATGGAGGCTCGCGCCTCCTCGTACTTGTGGGCTCGGATCAGCACCCGGGCCAGGGTGGCGTGGGCGTCCTGGTTGGTGGGCTCCTCCGACACCGCCCGCTCGAGGAGCGGAAGGGCCGCCGCGATGTCGTTGCGCTGGAGCGCGGCGCGCCCCTGCTTCAGGGCGTCCCCCGCCAGCGCCGGCCGGAAGGACGCGGAGAGCAGCAACAGCAGGATCGCCGCGGCCATGCGCGGGCCCTGGGACGATGCACGAAGTCTCATCTGGATCATGACGCCATCCCGCAAGGTTCCTCAGGTTAGGGTCGGACTCGGGGTCCGGCTAGCGGCCTTTGACCCGGAGCGGCACCGCCGTGGGCACCAGCCCGGCCTCGAGCGCCACCCGCTGGCCCTCGTTGCTCAGGGCGTATGTCGCAAACCCGTCCGCGACCGGCGGCGCGGGCATGCGGTACACCATGACCAGGTAGTTCCGGAGGGGGTACTTCTGGTTCCAGAGGTTGTCCGCGTCGGGGGCATAGTACGGAAAACCGCGGGCCTCGGAAACCTTCAAAACTCTGACGCCGGGCCGGACCGCGTCGCGTCCCACGAACCCCAGCGCGTCCGGCCGCCGGGCCACCTCCGCCACCATCTGGCTGTCGCTGCCGATCCAGGCGTCCACGTGTCCCGGGGCGGCCCCACCCAGCACCTTCCCCACCATCAGTTCGTAGCTGCCGGCGTTGGGATCCCGCCACAGCGACCCGATGGGCCTGTCGGCGCCTCCCAGCCGGTCCCAACTTGCGATCCCGCCCGAATAGACTTCCCGCAACTGGTCCAGCGCCACCTGGTTGACCGCGTTGGAGGGGTGCACGATCAGGGCGACGCCGTCCAGCGCGACCCGGAAGCCCTTCAGGCGCAGCCGGTGGGCGCGGGCCAGCGAATCCTCCTCGGGCGCGATCTCGCGAGGGATGAGGATCGCGTCGGCGCTGTCCTCGAACAGGGCCGCCACGGCGCCCCGCGTGTTGCGGAAGCGCACGTCAATCTCGGCACGCCGGTACATCGCCAGGAATGCGGCCGTCTCCGAGCGGGCCAGCGTCCGCGCCGACTCGGCGGCAACCAGCCGCAGGCGCCCCGCGGTCAGACGCCCAGCCGGCGCGCCCCCCCGCGGGGCGTGGCAACCGGCCGCGATCAGGAGGGGTACTGCGATCAGGAGGAGGCGCAGTTTCATGGCTGGGATCTGCCTATAAGAATTAGGTATCGGGCGGTCCGTGTCAACTTCCTTCGGCGCCTCCGCCAGGGGGGCGCCACGCCGGGCCCCGGCCCGCCCCCTCGAGAGGGGGCGGGCCGAACCGGGCCGAAGGGCCGGGGGCTACTTCCGGCCGGTCTGGATCCGCATCCCGTAGAAGGAGCGGTGCACGAAGAACATCGAGATCCCGAAGAACAGCGCCGCCAGCATGTGGCTGAACATCACGCCCTTCGTGGCGGTCAGCGACACCGCCAGTTCCACCGCCAGCAGCCCGAACAGGGTGGTGAACTTGATCACCGGGTTCATGGCCACCGAGGAGGTGTCCTTGAACGGGTCGCCCACGGTGTCCCCGACCACGGTGGCGGAGTGCAGTTCGGTGCCCTTCTCCTTGAGGTCGACTTCCACGACCTTCTTGGCGTTGTCCCAGGCGCCGCCGGCGTTGGCCATGAAGATGGCCTGGAACAGCCCGAACAGCGCGATGGAGATCAGGTAGCCGATGAAGAAGTACGGCTCGTAGAAGGCGAACGCCAGCGTGGCGAAGAACACCGCGAGGAAGATGTTGAACATCCCCTTCTGCGCGTACTGGGTGCAGATGGCCACCACCTTCTTGCTGTCGGCGACCGACGCCTTGGCGGCGCTGTCCAGCTTGATGTTGGCCTTGATGAACTCCACCGCCCGGTAGGCGCCGGTGGTGACCGCCTGGATGGAGGCGCCGGTGAACCAGTAGATCATCGCGCCGCCGGTGATCAGCCCCAGCAGGAACGGCGGGTGCAGGATGGACAGGTTGCTCAGGTACTCGGGCTTCAGCCCGTGGGTGAGCAGCACGATGATCGAGAAGATCATGGTGGTCGCGCCCACCACCGCGGTGCCGATCAGCACCGGCTTGGCGGTGGCCTTGAAGGTGTTTCCGGCGCCGTCGTTGGCCTCGAGCATGTGCTTGGCGTGCGCGAAGTCCACGTCGAACCCGTGCTCCTTCTTCAGCTGCTCCTTCACCCCGGGGATGGTCTCGATCACCGAGAGCTCGAACACCGACTGGGCGTTGTCGGTCACCGGGCCGTAGGAGTCCACCGCGATGGTCACGGGGCCCATGCCCAGGAAGCCGAAGGCCACCAGCCCGAAGGCGAACACCGCCGGGGCCATCATCAGCGCCCCCAGGCCGGTCATGCTGACGAAGTAGGCCACCGTCATCAGCACGATCATGGCGATGCCCAGCCAGTAGGCGCTGAAGTTGCCGGCCACCAGGCCGGACAGGATGTTGAGCGACGCGCCGCCCTCGCGGGAGGAGGTCACCACCTCGCGCACGTGCGCGGACTCGGTGGAGGTGAACACCTTCACCAGCTCGGGAATGATGGCCCCGGCCAGCGTGCCGCAGGTGATCACCGTGGACAGCTTCCACCACAGGCTGGGGTCCCCGCCCAGGCTGGGGATCAGCATGTAGGAAACGACGTAGGTCAGGGCCACCGAGACCACCGAGGTGAGCCACACCAGGCTGGTCAGCGGGGCCTCGTAGTTCATCTCGTCGGCGTTGCCGTAGCGGGCCTTGGCCACCGTCTCGTTGATCAGGTAGGACACGCCGCTGGCCACGATCATCATGATGCGCATCACGAAGATCCACACCAGCAGCTGCACCTGCACCGCGGGCTGGTGCACCGCCAGCAGGATGAAGGAGATCAGCGCCACGCCGGTCACGCCGTAGGTCTCGAAGCCGTCGGCGCTGGGGCCCACCGAGTCGCCGGCGTTGTCACCGGTGCAGTCGGCGATGACGCCGGGGTTGCGGGCGTCGTCCTCCTTGATGTTGAACACGATCTTCATCAGGTCGGAGCCGATGTCGGCGATCTTGGTGAAGATGCCGCCCGCGATGCGCAGCGCCGCCGCGCCCAGCGATTCGCCGATGGCGAAACCGATGAAGCACTGGCCGGCGTAGTCGCCCGGGATGAACAGCAGGATGCACAGCATGATCAGCAGCTCCACGCTGATCAGCAGCATGCCGATGCTCATGCCCGCGCGCAGCGGGATGCTGTAGCAGGGGAACGGCTTGCCCCGCAGGCTGGCGAAGGCGGTGCGCGAGTTGGCGTAGGTGTTGATGCGGATGCCGAACCACGCCACCCCGTAGCTGCCCGCGATGCCCACCAGGCTGAACAACAGGATGATCACCACCCGGGCCGGCTCGAAGTGCTGCAGCAGGCCGAAGTACACCGCGATGATGGCGCCGATGAAGATCTCGAGGATCAGCAGGAAGCGGCCCTGGTTGAACAGGTAGGTCTTGCACGTCTCCCAGATCAGCTGGGAGATCTCCGCCATGGCCGGGTGCACCGGGAGGTTCTTCACCCCCAGCAGCATCATGAGCCCGAAGAGCAGGCCCAGCCCCGACACCAGGAGGCCGACCATCAGCAGCGCCCGGCCGCTCACCCCGCCCAGGAAGCTCACCTGGCCCAGGTCCGGCAGTTTCAGGCTGGCTTCGCCCGAGGCCGCCTCGGACGGCTCGGCCTCTGCCGTCGCGGGAACGGCGGTCTCGGCCGCCGGGTCCGCCGGCGCGGCTGCCGAAGAGCTCTCCGCGACGGACGCGCCCGTCGGCGCGGGGGCCTGGGCCAGGGCCGCCGGCGCGGACACGAGGGAACAGAGAGCCAGCACGGCCGGCAGCAGGGCCAGCAACGCGCGGGCAGGGACGGAGCGCAGAACGTTCATGTCGACCTCTCCTGAACCTGGTGAAATCAATCGGCCGGGTTCCGCACCTGCGAAGGCGGATGGACCGGGGTCGTGGAGGGGTTGGCCGCCCGCGGAGGACGCGGGCGCTTCAGCACCCAGCCCAAAGTTCGCCCCGGGAGGGCGAAAAATAGACCCGGGATTTATACCAGATTCCCGGGGCGATGTCCAGTTTCGAGGCCCACTTCGGGGCGTCAGACGCGCACCCGCATCGGGAGCACCACGGTGGGGATCCCGCTGAACTGCAGGCGGCGCTGGATGGCGTAGGCCGTTTCGTTGTGCAACACGCGCTGGAGCAGCGTCTCGCGCTCGAAGATCAGCTTGCTGGCGAACACGATGGCCCCGGGGTAATCCCGGACCGCGTCCCGGCACAGGCGCTCCGCCTCCTCCACCGCCTCGGTGGACAGCGCCGAGCGCGTCTCCGCGGACAGACCCAGCCGGCCGGCCAGCTGCACGTACCGGGCGAGACCGGCCTCGACGCTTTCGCGAAGCGCCTCGGTCTCCTCAACTCCCTTGAAGGTGGCGGAGTCCAGCACCCCCACGGAGACGAAGACCACATTGGCGTAGTGCCGGGGGAAGAAGCGCAGCAGCCCCAGGAGCGAGTGGATGCCCAGGCCGTTGTAGCCGGAGACCAGCAGCACCGCGGTGGGACCGCCACGGCGCATGGGCTGCGGCGCCACCGCGGGCTCGGCGGGCAGGTCGCCCAGGATGCGGTCCAGCTCGGCCATGTTCTCGCCCACCTTCCGGTAGTGGCGGCGGATCCACGAGCACACACCCACGAGCGCGACGGTGCAGGCGAGGGTCACCCAGGCGCCCTCCCGGAACTTTTCCAGAATCGTGACCACCAGGATCCCGGCGCACAGCACGAAACCGAGCAGGTGCGCCGGCATGTGGCGCTTCCAGTGCTCCCGGCGCCCGCGCGCCAGCAGCCAGTAGCGGATCATCCCCAGTTGCGAGAGCGAGAAGGTCAGGAACACGTTGATGGAGTACATCACCACCAGCAGGTCCACCCGCCCGCGCGTGTAGGCCAGCGTTCCCAGGGCGGCCGCGGCCATCAGCAGCACCCCGTTCTGCATGGTGAGCCGCTCGGAGAGCGCCGCGAACCGGTGCGGGAACCACGAGTCCACGGCCATGTTGGCCATCACCCGGGGCCCGTCCAGGAAGCCCGTCTGCGCCGCCACGAACAGCAGCAGCGCCTCGGACACCAGCACCACCCACACGAAGCCGTGCCCCAGCGCCTGCGGCGCCCAGTGCCAGTTGAAGTGCCAGCTGTCGGCGTAGCGCGCGGCCAGCACCGCGTTCATGGTCTGCCCGGGAACGTGGCGGATGTCGAGCAGCTGGTAGCACAGCAGGATGCCGCCGGCGGTGAGCGCCAGCGAGCCGGCCATGTACGCCATGGTCTTCTTGGCGGTCTCCACGCGCGGCTCGCGCATCATGGGCAGCCCGTTGGACACCGCCTCGATGCCGGTGTAGGTGCCCCCGCCCAGCGAGTAGGCGCGGAAGAGAAGCGCCAGCAGGGCGAACCACCCCATGGTCTGCAGGTCGGAGCGGGTGCCCTGGGCCACCTCCTGCTGGAGCCGCGCCACGTGGCCCAGGCCCTGGGTGAACCCGCCCGCGATCAGCAGCGCGTGCGAGGCCAGGAACACGAAGAAGATCGGCGCCAGCGCGGTCACCGACTCCCGCACACCCCTCAGGTTCATGAGCACCAGCAGGCACACGACGCCCACTTCCACCGGCAGCTTCCAGGGCTGCATTTCGGGCGGGGCCAGGCTGAACAGGGCGTCCACGCCGCTGGCCACCGAGATGCTGATGGTCAGCGCGTAGTCGATCAGCAGCGCGGCGCCCGAGGTCACGCCGGCGCGCGGGCCGAGCAGCTTGGTGGCCACCACGTACCCGCCTCCGCCGGAAGGGAACACTTCGATGATCCGGCTGTAGGCGTAGGAGATGAGCAGCACGGTGCCGGCGGTCATGGCCGCGAGGTACACCGCGAGGTAGCGGTGCGTGCCGAGCGCCTTGAAGGCCTCCTCGGGACCGTACGCGGACGAGGAGAGGCCGTCGGCGCCGAGGCCCACCCACGCGAGCACCGCGACGAGGGTGAGGCGGTGGAAGATCTTCGGGTCCCAGATGTCGCGGGGGCGGCCCAGCAGCAGCTTCTTCAGATCCGGCATCGTGGCAGGTCCAATCCGCGGCGCGCTACAGGGTCACCCGCACCGGGAGCACCACCGTCTGCACTCCCAGGAACTGCAGCCGGCGCTGGATGGCGTAGGCCGTCTCGTTGTGGAGCAGCCGCTGCAGCAGGTTCTCGCGCTGAAAGATGAGCTTGCTGGCGAAGATGATCGCCTGGGGGTACTCGCGGATCACCTCGCGGCACATCGCCTCGGCCTCCTCCACCACCTCGGTGCCGAGGGCCATGCGCACGTCTGCGGCCAGCCCCAGCCGGTGGGCCAGCTCCACGTAGTGCGCGAGGTCCGCCTGGGTCTTCTCCTTCAGCTTCTCGGTCTCCTCGATGCCCTTGAAGTTGGCCGAGTCGAGCACGCCCACCTCCACGAACACCACGTTCGCGAAGTGCTTGGGGAACAGCCGCATCAGGCTCAGCAGCGAGTGGATCCCGAGCCCGTTGTAGCCGGAGACCAGCAGCACCGCGGTGGCGCCGTCGCGGCGCAGCGGCGGGGGCGCGGTCACCGGGTTGAGCGGGATGCTCTTGAGGATCTCGTCCAGTTCCGTGGTGCTCCGGCGGACCTGCCGGTAGTGACGGCGCACCAGCGCGCACACCAGGACCAGCGTGCCGGTGGTGGCCAGCGTGACCCAGCCGCCCTCGCGGAACTTCTCCACCACCGTGATCACCAGGATGCCCGCGCACAGGGCGAAGCCGACCAGGTGGATGGGCACGTGCCGCTTCCAGTGCTCGCGTCGCTTCCGGGCCTCCAGCCAGTAGTGGATCATGCCCAGCTGCGACAGCGAGAAGGTGACGAACACGTTGATGGAGTACATCACCACCAGCATGGCCACGCTGCCGTGCGTGTAGAGCAGCACCGCCAGCGCGGCGGCCCCCATCAGGAGCACGCCGTTCTGCATGGTCAGCCGCTCGGACAGCGCCGAGAAGCGGTGCGGAAACCACGAGTCCACGGCCATGTTGGCCATGATCCGCGGACCCGCCAGGAAGCCGCTCTCGCAGGCCACGAACAGCAGCAGCGCCTCGGACACCAGCACCAGGAACACGAAGGTCTGCCCCAGCGCCGGGGAGAGGATGCCCAGCCCGGCCACGAACTTCTCCGCCAGCGCGGCGTTCATGGTCTTGCCCAGGACCGGCTCCACGCCCAGCAGCAGGTAGCACAGCATGATGCCGCCGGCGGTCACGGCCAGGGAGACCGCGAGGTAGGCCATGGTCTTCTTGGCCGTGAGCACCCGCGGCTCGCGCATCATCGGCAGGCCGTTCGAGACCGCCTCGATGCCGGTGTAGGTGCCGGCACCCATGGAGTAGGCGCGGAAGAAGAGGATCAGCAGCGCGAACCCGCCCATGGTGCCCAGGTCGGCCTGCCGCCCCGTCACCACCGCGTGCTTCAGCTCGGGCACGTGGCGGAAGCCCTCCACCAGCCCCCCCACGATCATCAGCGCGTGCGCGGCGATGAACACGAAGAAGATGGGCGCCAGCGTCTGCACCGACTCGCGAACACCCCGCAGGTTGATCAGCACCAGCAGCGCGCGCACCATGATCTCCACCGGCAGCCGCATTCCCAGGGTGCTCGCCGGGAGCATGCTCCACAGCGCGTCCACGCCGCTGGCCAGCGAGGTGGTGATGGTGAGCACGTAGTCCACCAGCAGCGCCGCGCCCGAGACCACGCCGGCCCAGTCCCCCAGCTGCTTGGTGGCCACCACGTAGCCACCGCCACCCATGGGGAAGGCCTCGATGATGCGCGAGTAGGAGTAGGAGATGATGAAGACCGTCACCGCCATCACGGCCGCGAGATAGACCGCGAGGTAGCGGTGGGAGCCCAGCGCGAGGAACGCCTGCTCCGGACCGTAGGCGGACGAACTCAGCCCGTCGGCCCCCAGCCCCACCCACGCGAGGAAGGCCACCAGGGAGATCCGGTGCGCCGTGTTCGGGTCCCAGATGTCCCGCGGGCGACCGAGGAGGATCTTTTTCAGGTCGAACATAGGGCGGCGGAACACGGAAGGGCGCGGCGGATGCCGCGCCCCCCACGTCAGCCTGAACGCCTCTCTAGGGTCGGGTCATGGCGACCGGGAGGCCCCGGTCCACCTGGTCGTCGGGGCGCGGGATCACGTGCGCCGCGATCAACTGCTTGAACAGCGCGGCGCGGGCGGCGCCCGCGCGCACCGCGGCTTCCACCGCGGCCACGTCGCCGCGCACCACCACCGTCACCAGCCCGGCGTCGATCTTGCGGTGGCCCACCAGCTCCACGGGCGCGGTCTTCACCATGGCGTCGGCCGCCTCCACCGCGCCCACGAAGCCTTTCGTCTCCACCATGCCCAACGCGTCCATTCAATCCTCCCGCCGGGGAGCATAGGACGCGCCACGCCCCCTGCCAAGCGGCAAACACACCCTCGTGCCCCGCCCCGGCCGCCCGCCCCGCGCGCCCTCACCGCACCCCACCGGTCCGGCTGCTCGCCCCGGGCCCGGCGCCGCGGACTACGGCCGGGTCCGGTAGATCGTCCGGGGGAACGGAATGCACTCGCGCACGTGCTCGATCCCGCAGATCCACGCGGTGGTGCGCTCCACCCCGATCCCGAACCCACCGTGGGGCACGCTGCCGTAGCGGCGCAGGTCGAGGTACCACCCGAACGCCTCCTCCGGCAGGCCGTGCTCGCGGATCCGCTGCCGCAGCAGTTCCAGGTCGGCGATGCGCTGTCCTCCCCCGATGATCTCGCCGTAGCCCTCGGGCGCCAGGCAGTCCACCGAGCGGCAGTGTCGCGGGTCGCCCGGCTCGGGCTCCATGTAGAACGCCTTCACCTGGGTCGGGAAGTGGTGCACGAAGAAGGGCGTCTCGTAGTCCTCCGTGAGCGTCGCCTCGTCCGGCGCCCCGAAGTCGCCACCCCACTCGAAGCTCACGCCCTTCTCGTTGAGGCGCTTCACCGCGTCGGCGTAGTGCAATCGCGGGAACGGGGCCTTCACCTTCTCCAGCTTCGAAGTGTCGCGCTCCAGCCGCTTGAGCTCCTCGCCGCGCCGTTCCAGGCAGCGCGCCACGACGTGGCTCAGCATCTCCTCCTCCACCCGCATCACCTCGTCGAGGTCCGCGTAGGCCATCTCCGGCTCGAGCATCCAGAACTCGGTGAGGTGCCGCCGCGTCTTGCTCTTCTCGGCGCGGAACGTGGGGCCGAACGCATACACCTTGCCGAAGGCGGCCGCGGTGGCCTCGTTGTAGAGCTGTCCGCTCTGGGTGAGATACGAGAACTCCTCGAAGTACTCCACCTGGAAGAGCGTGGTGGTCCCCTCGCAGGCGGCGGGGGTCAGGATGGGAGTGTCGCAGTTCACGAAGCCGTGATCGTCCAGCCACTCGCGCGCCGCCCGGATCACTTCCGCGCGCACCCTCAGGATCGCGTGCTGTCGGGACGAGCGCAGCCACAGGTGCCGGTGGTCGAGCAGGAACTCGATCCCGTGCTCCTTGGGGGTGATGGGATACTCGTGGGCTACCTGCACCACCTTGAGCCCGGTGACCTGCAGCTCGTACCCGCCCGGCGCCCGGGGATCCGCCTTGGCCAGGCCCCAGATTTCAAGTGAGGACTCCTGCGTAAGCTTCTGGGCTTCCTCGAATTGCGCCTCGCCGAGCGCCTTCAGGGAGGCCACCGCCTGCACCGTCCCGCTGCCGTCGCGCACCAGCAGGAATGCCAACTTGCCGCTGGAGCGGCTGTTGTAGAGCCATCCCCGGAGGCGCACCTCCTGGCCCTCGTGGCGGTGGAGCTCGGAAATGGTGGTGACTGTCATGGCGCTCCCAAGTGCTAAGGATGGAAACGAAATACGCCGATAATCAGGGTGATTCGAAGAGGGCGTCGCGCGCCGTGGGCGCGCACGCGTCCGCACCCCGCGAGCGCGACCCGACGCGCCCCGGGGACGGAGTCCCAACTTGGGATTCGAAACTAGGGGCCGACCCGGGGACTGTCAATCCCGGGGCCGGACCGAATGCCGGAGAGCTCATGCGCCGAACGCTCCACGCCAGCCTGCTCCTGCTCTTCGCACTGGCCCTGTGCGCGCCCCCTCCCGCAGGCGCGGCAGCGGCGGCCGCGAACACCATGGCCCCCGCGTCCCCCGTCAGCGACCCGTCCTGGACCGCGTACGCCCACTATCGCACCGGGCTGCTGGCCAGGGCGCGCGGAGAGCACGCGCGCGCCGAACAGGAGTTCCTGGCCGCCACGCGCCTGCTGCCGCAATGGGCGGACCCTCACTATTCGCTCGCGTGGTCCTGCCTGAGCAGCGACCCGGCCTCGGCGCCGGGGGAGCTGCTGCAGGCGCTGCGCCTCTCCGCGAACTCCTTCCGGTCCCAGTACGCCACGCTGTTCCACCTGCTCCTGTGGGGATTGCTGGCGGGGTGGATCGCCGCGCTGTGCATGGCGCTGACCGCGGTGGTGCTGGCGATGCCGCACCTCCACCACCGGCTGGCCGAGTTCTTCGCCCGCTACCTCGATTCCTCCTACGCGGCGGTGATCGCCGCACTCGCCTGTGCCGTGCCGTTCCTGCTGGGGCTGGGCTGGGTGCTGCCCACGCTGCTGACGCTGGCGCTGCTGCAGCCCTCGCTGCGCGGGCTCGGCCGGCGGGCCTGGGCGCTGCTGCTGGTGGCCACCCTGGCCGCGCCCTGGCTGGTGCGCGAGGTGGACTCGCTGCTGGTGGCCCGGGGCACGACCAGCTGGACGGGCCGGGTGCTGCAGGCCGAGGTCTCCACGTGGACTCCCGCGCGCGTGGCCGGCCTGAACGAGGCCGAGGCGCAGGCTCCGGGACGTTACGAGATTCCGTTTGCCCGGGGCCACATGGCCCTGCGCTCCCGGCGCCTGGACGCCGCGGTGCGCGACCTCTCGCGCGCCGACTCGCTCTCGCGCGGGGACGCCCGCGTGCTCAACAACCTGGGCGTGGCCTGGTGGATGCTCGGAAAGGCGGACGCGTCCGAGGCCGCGCTGCGCCGCGCCGTTCAGGCGGACGACCGCCTGACCGCCCCCCACTACAACCTGGCCCAGGTGCTCTCGCGCCGGCTGGCCTTCGAGGAGGCCAACCGCGAGATGCTGCGCGCCGGCGGGCTCGATTTCGACCGGCTGCGGCGGCACTTCAACGCCTTCGGCGCCGGCCAGGGCGCGATGATGCAGGAGGGACTCTCGCCCGAGGCCCTCTGGAAGCTGTGGCGCGAGGAGACCAACCTGCGCAGCGACTGGATGGAGCCGCCCCGCTGGCTGCAATCGGCCTGGGAGGCCCGCACGCTGCCCTTCGCGCTGCTGGCGCTGCTGGTGCTGGCGCTGGGCTCGTTCTTCGGCAGCCGGCTCAACCGCTGGCTGCCCGTGTACCAGTGCGCCAACTGCGGCGTGACCGTGTGCCGCCGCTGCAGCGCCCGCCGCCGCGGCGAGACGTTCTGCCAGGTGTGCGCCGGCCACCTCGGGGTGGCCGACGGCGGGTCGTTCGCGCGGGTGCTGCTGGAGCGGCGGCGCTCCAAGCGCATCCGCGAGCGCGGCTGGCTCCTGCTGGCGGTGCGCCTGGCGCTGCCCCCCGTGGGCGCGGCCGCGTCGGGGCGCTGGGCGGAATGCTACGCGGAGTGGTTCGTCGCCGGGCTGCTCGCGGTCGCCACGGCCACGGCCGGCGCCGCGGTTCACTCCGGTCCGGACTTCACCGCCGGGCTGGAGGCCTCGCCCCGAGTGTTCCTGTTGGGCGCCCTGTGGCTGGTGGCCTGGCTTCCGGCCGCGCAGCGCCAGTGGCACGAGCACCGCGAGGCCCAGCGCCTCGAGCTGGAGGCCGGTCCCCCGGTGCTCCAGCAGGCCGCGTAAAGGAGAGGCAGCGCATGCCGCTGAAAGGCAACCTGGACACCTTCCGCCTGGAGGAGATCCTCCAGCTCATCGCCAGCCAGGGCAAGACCGGCGTGCTGCGCCTGGGCTCCGGCGACCGCCGCGCCATGCTGGTGTTCGAGGAGGGGCGGATCGTCTCCACGCACGAGCCCGGCTCGCGCGAAGCGTCCACCCTGGAGGCCAGCCTGCTGCGCATGCGCCGCCTCAAGCCCGACGACCTGGGGCGGGTGGCGGAGATGCGCAGCGCGGACGGCTCGGACCCGCTGGAGATCATCCTCGGCGCGGGCCTGATCCCGCCCGAGGACCTGGCCGGCTTCCTCGAAGACCACGTGCAGGACCTGCTGCTGCGCGCGCTCTCGTGGCGCAGCGGCAGCTACGAGTTCGTCACCCGCGCGCTCAAGCCCGCCCCCGGCGGATTCCGGCTGGCCTTCCGCACCGAGGGCGTGCTCATGGAGGCCATGCGCCGCCAGGACGAGATGACCCGCTTCCGCCGCGTGCTGCTCACCCCGGCGGTGCTCCTGAGCCGCCGCGACAGCTCGCTGGCCCACGAGCCCGACCCCCGCAGGCGCCGGGTGCTGGAGTCCCTGGTCACCCCGCGCATCCTGGGGGACCTGGAGGAAACGCTCCCGCTGTGGCTGTTCGAACTCTACGAGGCCATCCACGAGCTGTGGGAGGCGGGCTTCGTGGAGATCCACGGCGCGCAGGAGTGGAAGGCCCGGGAGCGCATGCGCCGCCGCCTCGCGCGCAGCTCGGTGGAGCAGGTGGCCTTCGGGGCCGGCCTGGTGGCGGCGATGGCCGTGGCGGTGATCGGCCTGCGCCTGCTGGTGGCGGGCGCGTCGGGCTGGTTCGGACCGGCGGGCTCGGGCCCGGCCTCCGCGTGGGAGGAGGCGCGGCGGGCCCAGTACCTCGACGACGTGCGCCTGGTCGCCGAGGTCCACAAGCTCCATCACGGAACCTATCCGGCGCGCGTGGTCCAGGTGCCCGGGTGGACGGTGCGCCCCGAGGGGGCGCCGAATCCGTCGGATCCCGTGGCGCTGGCGGCGATCCTCATGGCGGACTGAGCCCGCCGCCCCGGCTGCATCGCTCCGATTCCTCCCGCCCCCCGCGCGCCTCGTGCGCGCCCCGCGCGTTGACCACCCCTCCCCTCCGTGCAAGACTCAGCCGCGACATGATGTTCGACGGTAGTGCATCCCCCGACCGGAGGTAGGAATGCGCCTGGCAGTTCGTTCCGCGGGCACGGCCGCGCCGCGCGTGCCCGCGTTGTTCGTGGGAATCGCCGAAGGAGACACCCTCGAGACCCTGAAGCTGCCGGCCGCCCTGCGGCGGCCGGTGCGCGCCGCGCTGGCGGCCCGGGACATCAACGGCCGGCGCAACAAGGTGGCGGTGCTCTACGCCGAGGGCACGCGGCTGTTCCTGGCCGGGCTGGGCCCGCGCAAGGGCGTGATCCCGGACGCGCTGCGCGAAGCGGCGGCGGTGGCTGCCCGGCAGGCGCAGGGGCTGAAGGTGAAGGACATGGCGGTGTGGCTGCCTTCGCTGTCCCGGTTCGGCGCCTCCGCGGCGGTGACCGCGGTGGCCGACGGGCTCAACCAGGGCGGATACGCCTACAACGCGTGGCGCACGCGCGCCGACGAGCGCACCACCCGGCTGGAGTCCATCGCGTTCCTGGCGGCCCGGCCCGAGCTGGCCGAGGCCAAGGCGGCGCTCGCGGGGCTGCAGCCGCTGCTCGACGGCATGAACGCCGCACGCGACCTGGCCAACCGCCCCGGCAACGACCTCGTTCCCCGCTCCTTCGCCGAGGCCGCCCAGGCGATGGCCCGCCCGCTGGGGCTGCGCTGCCGGATCCACGGCCCGCGCGACCTCGAGCGCCTGGGGGCCGGCGGACTGCTGGGGGTGTCCCGCGGAAGCGCCGAGGAGCCCCGCCTGATCGAGCTGGAGTACACCCCGCGCGGCCGCACCCGCGGCACGCTGGTGTTCGTGGGCAAGGGCATCACCTTCGACAGCGGCGGCATCTCGCTCAAGCCCGCCGACAACATGGAGCGCATGAAGTTCGACATGTGCGGCGCGGCTGCCGTGTTCGGCGCCATGCAGGCCCTGGCGCAGCTCAAGCCCGCCGTGCGGGTGGTGGGGCTGGTGGCCGCGGCCGAGAACCTCCCGGGCGGGCGGGCGCTCAAGCCCGGCGACATCATCACCGCCATGAACGGCACCACCATCGAGATCATCAACACCGACGCCGAGGGCCGCCTGGTGCTCGCCGACGCGCTGTCCTACGCGGCGCGATTCAAGCCCGACGCGGTGGTGGACCTGGCCACCCTGACCGGCGCGTGCATCATCGCGCTCGGCGCCGTCACCGCGGGGCTGTTCGCGGGCGACGAGAAGCTGCACGACCGCCTGGCCGAGTCCGCGCGCCGCTGGGGCGAGAAGATGTGGCGGCTGCCGCTGTCGCCCGAGTATGAGGAGATGATGAAGAGCGACGTGTCCGACCTGAAGAACACGGCCGGCACGCGCGAGGGCGGGGCGTGCACCGCGGCGGCGTTCCTAAGGCGTTTCACCAGCTATCCTTGGGCGCACCTCGACATCGCCGGCGTGGGGCACCTGGACCGCGACCGCGCTGGCCTCGCGCGCGGCGGGACCGGGTACGGAGTCAAAACTCTGGTGGACATGGCCATGCGCTGGGAGTAGATTGGATACGAAGGTGGCGAGCTTCCCCGAGCCGCACACCCGGGAACCCAAAGCCCATGTCGCTGGCCGCGCCGCAAGCAAGCTCCGTCTCCTCCGTCCTGCGGGTCCTGGATGCGCAGGGCCTTGACGCACTCCTGCAGCAGATCCGATCCCACGGTTTCGAGTTGCTCGGGCCCACGGTCCGCGACGGCGCCATCCTCTATGATGAAATCGAGTCCGTCGCCGACCTGCCCCGCGGCTGGACCGACGAGCAGCACGGCGGTTCCTATCGCCTGATCCGTCGCGTGGACGCGGCGCTCTTCGGCTACACCGTCGGACCGCGCTCCTGGAAGCACTTCCTGCACCCCTCCTCCGCGTCCCTGTTCCGCGCTCGACGCACCCCGGACGGCTTTCGCTGCGAGGCGGACACCTCCGCGCCGCGGCGCATGGCGTTCCTGGGAGTGCGCGGGTGCGACCTGCGGGCCATCGAGCTCCAGGACCGGGTGCTGATGGGCGGTCCCCACGTGGACCCTGCCTACAAGGCCCGCCGGGAGAACGCGCTGCTGGTGGCGGTACACTGCGCAAACGCCGGGACCAACTGTTTCTGCGCCTCGATGGGAGCCGGCCCGCGCGCCGCATCCGGGTTCGACCTGGCGCTCACCGAGCTGACCGACCACGGCCGCCACGAGTTCCTGCTGGAAGTGGGCTCGCCCTCCGGGCAGAAGGTTGCGGAAGGGCTCCCCGGACGGACGTCCACGGACCAGGACACCGCCTCCGCCGAGGCCCAGGCGCGCTCGGCGGCGGCCACGGTGCGCAAGTCGCTGCCCCTGGAGCGGCTCAAGGAGAAGCTCTACACCTCCCATCTCCATCCCCGGTGGGAGAAGATCGCGGAGAAGTGCCTCGCGTGCGGCAATTGCACCCAGGTCTGCCCCACCTGCTTCTGCACCACCGTGGACGACGTCACCGATCTGGCCGCCGCCACCACGGAGCGCCGCCGGCGCTGGGATTCGTGCTTCAGCCTCGAGTATTCCTACATCCACGGCGGCAGCATCCGCCAGTCGGTGGGCGCCCGCTACCGCCAGTGGCTGACCCACAAGCTCGCTTCGTGGCAGGACCAGTACGGGTCTCCCGGCTGCTCGGGCTGCGGGCGGTGCATCACCTGGTGCCCGGTGGGCATCGACATCACCGAGGAAGCGCGCGCCGTCACCGGCGGCACCCCGAAGGGCTCCGCTTCCCCGGCGGGAGGTAGACGATGACGCAGACCCTCGAGTCCATCCTGGGGGAGCACGCGTTCCTGCGGGACATCTCGCCGGAGCACCTCTCGCTCATTACCGGCTGCGCCTCCAACGTGCGCTTCGAGACCGGGTCCACCCTGTTCCGGGAAGGCGACGAAGCCACCCAGTTCTTCGTGGTCCGCGAGGGCCGCGTGGCCCTGGACATCTTCGCTCCCGGGCGCGGCCCCATCACCATCCAGACCGTGGCCGCGGGCGAGGTGCTCGGCTGGTCCTGGCTGGTGCCGCCCTACCACTGGCGCTTCTCGGCGCGCGCCGTGGAACGCACCCGGGCCATCGCCCTGGACGGCGCCTGCCTGCGCTCGAAGTGCGAGCGGGACTACGCGCTGGGCTACGAGCTGCTGAAGCGGTTCACGCACATCATGTCGCAGCGCCTGGACGCCACCCGGCTGCAGCTGCTCGACGTGTACGGCTCGACGCTGCCCGCTGGGAGACGCGGATGATCCAGCGCGCACCCGAGCCCATGCTGCCCCGCCCCTTCAAGGTGGAGCGCGTGGCCCGGGAAACCCCGGACACCCACACCATGGAGATCTCGCCCGCCGACGGCGGGCCGGGGATCCGCTTCCTGCCGGGGCAGTTCAACATGCTGTACCTGTTCGGGGTGGGCGAGGTGCCCATCTCGATCAGCGGCGATCCAGCCGACTCCGCGGTCACCGTCCACACCACCCGCGCGGTGGGCGCGGTGAGCCGCGCCATCACGGAACTGAAGCCGGGCGGAACGCTGGGGGTGCGCGGCCCCTTCGGCACGCCCTGGCCGGTCAGGGAGGCCGTGGGCGGTGACGTGCTGATCGTGGCCGGCGGGATCGGCCTGGCGCCCCTGCGACCGTCCATCCTGCACGTCCTGGCCCACCGCCGGGACTACCGGCGCGTGGTGCTGATGTACGGCGCGCGAACCCCCGCCGACATCCTGTACCAGGGCCAGCTCTCGAAGTGGCGCTCCAAGTTCGACATGGAGGTGCACGTCACCGCGGACCGCAGCATCGGCCCGTGGCGCGGCGACGTGGGCGTGGTGACGCGCTTCTTCCACCGCGTCCAGTTGGACGCGCTGAAGACGGTGGCCATGGTGTGCGGACCGGAAATCATGATGCGCTTCACGCTGGCCGAGCTGGACCGGCAGGTGATCCCCCCGCAGCGGGTGTACCTGTCCATGGAGCGGAACATGAAATGCGGCGTGGGCCTGTGCGGCCACTGCCAGATCGGGCCCCACTTCGTTTGCCAGGACGGGCCGGTGTACCGTGCCGACCACATTCGCTCGCTGGCCGCGGTCGAGGAGATCTGACATGGCGCCCGCGCGGAAGCCAAAGCTGGCGGTGTGGAAGTTCGCGTCGTGCGACGGGTGCCAGCTGAGCCTGCTGGACTGCGAGGACGTGCTGCTCGCGGTGGCCGGCGCCGTGGAGATCGCCAACTTCCCCGAGGCCTCGCGCGCGGTGGTGAAGGGCCCCTACGAGCTGTCGCTGGTCGAGGGCTCCATCACCACGCCCCACGACGCCGAGCGCATCCACCAGGTGCGGCGGGCGTCGAAGTTCCTGGTCACCATCGGCGCGTGCGCCACGGCCGGCGGCATCCAGGCCCTGCGCAACTTCCAGGACGTGGCCGAGCTGGGTGCGGCGGTCTATCCCAACCCGCGCTGGATCGAGGTCCTGGGCAGGTCCACGCCCATCGCCGACCACGTGTCCGTGGACTTCGAGTTGCGCGGATGCCCGGTCAGCAAGCTCCAGCTGGTGGAGGTGCTGCGCGCGTTCCTGCACGGCAACCGGCCGAACATCCCGACCGACAGCGTGTGCTCCGAGTGCAAGCGGCGCGGCACCACCTGCCTGCTGGTGGCCCGCGGCACCGCGTGCCTGGGGCCCGTGACGCAGGCGGGCTGCGACGCGCTGTGCCCGGCGTTCGACCGCGGCTGCTTCGGCTGCTTCGGCCCGGCCGAGACGCACAACACCGCCTCCCTGGGGGCGCGGCTCACGCAGCTGGGAACCTCGGAGGAGGACCTGGTGCGCCTGTTCCGGAGCTACAACGCCAATTCCGAGCCGTTCCGGCGC